>DASRFG010000012.1 GCA_035651655.1 Terriglobales bacterium | reverse complement strand
CCAAGGGTGAGCGAGGCGGGCGCATTGGGCATGGCATAGGCGGCCACGACGGCCCCGCCCGAAACGTAGGCTGCCTGATAGGGCTGCGAAGCGGCGGGCGGATTGATGTTCGAGACCGTCCAGGTGGCGAGTACGCCGCCGAAACCGTCGGGGACGGAGAGTCCGGCGTAGGAGGAGTTGAGGGCGGTTTGCCAAAGCTGCTGGCCATCGGAGGTAAAGGCTTGCACAAGTGTTTGTATAGCACCGGTGGCGGCCTGGACGGAATAGAGACTTGGGCCAGTGTCCGTCGGGACAGCCTGGAAGAGGCCCTGCGGCGTGAAACCCCGCGGCGGGCGGGAGTGGCGATTGGGGCGGACGGATTGATTGTGGAAGTGCATCCGACGCCGGAGAGAGCGATCAGCGATGGAGCGCAGTCACTCGATTTGGCGCAATTCGAGAAGATGATGCGCGAGCTGCAGCCGTACGTGGCGCTGTGGCGGGAAGCGCGGAAGGAAGAGGCCGCGGCGGTGGCGATGTGATCGCCTCGCCTACCGGTTGCGCGTCGAGCATCTTCCGTCTGGAAACATCCGCTCATATTCGGATTTGGTGACCAGATGAAAATCGTGTTGGACCCTCAATATTGTTTCAGGAGCCTTTCCGGGCAATTCGATTTTGACAGTGAGGTCCCTCCCGGAATCGCGCGGCGTGGTTCGCAAGGTTACCGGTTTGCCCTGCAAATCGATCTGGAAAACGGAGGGCCAACCCGCTGAGAAATGCCTCCACGACCAACCGTTGGCGTTTGTGCCGTCTGACTCATAGGTCGCGATCATTTGCTCGTCCAAGGCTAATTTCCTTTGCTCTTCGGAACTAGCCTGTTCAAATCGCGCTCCGGTCCACTTCCAAAGAGGTCCTTTGTCGTATGCATAGATTTCGCCGTCGTTCGGAATGTATGCGAGAAATCCCGGGAAATCCTTGTAAGGCTCCGCACAACGCGCTGTATGCCGTCCGGGGCAATCCGCACGACGATCGTCGATAGGCAATTGTCATCAACGGTACGGGGAACCCCAAAGTACGCCGGAATATGGGACCAGACGTACTCGAAGCCGGTAAAGTGGTAGCCGGCTCGACCCCAGCCGACAAAGAGATAGGCCTCTTGCGAGTTCCACAACAGCGTGCCGCCCGTTACGGAATCGCCGACCCCGTGGAACTCATGGAAAAGAGACACAGAGGCCAATACGATCAAAAGGGCGCCAAGTATTTTCGCTGCTTTCTTCATTGTCCGCATTTCCTCAATTGCATGAGGCCGAACCCGGCAACGCGTAGCGAATATTATGCGGAATGGAATTCATATAGAAACTACTTGTGTCCAAATCCCTAATCAGGCCAATCCGCGGTAGCCGCCGCGGCTCCATAGGAGGAGGGTGCGACTACCTGGTGTCGGGATGAAACTTTTTGGGATCCACGAGAGCGAAACTCGAGCAGCCCTGAAGGTCCAGCTGAATGGCTATTTCCTGCTTGGGCTTCACTTGAGGATTGATCAGGACAACCTTCGTTGACGCCGTTGGGATGGCGGCCGTGGCTTCAGCTCTGAGTTCGTAAGCACCAGGTCTTAGGTTGGAGAAGGAAAACTTGCCATCCTCGTCAGTTTGTTGCGTGGCTACCTCTTTCCCATTTCGCAGCACGCTAACTTTGGCGTTGACGACGGCGTCGCCGCTTGGGAAAAACACGACTCCCCAGATGCGATGGACGGGCTTGAGCGGCGGCAGCTCGACGCACGTCGCAGCGCACCCGTCTGCCACGCAAGCTCTCGGCAGCGTGACGGCAATAAGAAACAAGATAAACTCGTGGGTGATTCATAGCGTCGCCCCGATCAAATGCAATGGGATATCAAAGCGTGGAACAACTCTGGGCAGTGACGCGTTGTGGTGTCGCCGCCCTTCAGCGGAAGTAATCCAAGCCGTTCAACGGGCGGGTAAAGTAAAAACGTTTGGCGACAAGCGTGTTGTGCTGGTCAAAAGTGATTGTGTACGTGCGCCAGCGGTCTGAAAAGCCACACAGAGCGGGATCACCCGAAACCGCATCTGAGCAGTCGACGCCGTACGTTTGCAGGGCTGCAGTCGCTTGGGAGCGCGTCATACCCAATTGAAGTTTTGCGAATGGATCGATCATGGATGGTTTGCGCATGTCCATCAACAGAATGACAACGTTGACCAGCACGGCGGCTGCAACGCCAAGGAATATCGAACGAAGCGCCATTCTTGTAGTGTTAAGCTGCATACCTCCTTCCGCTCCGACCTTCTTCATTCCCACAGCGGCGGTCCTACCCTTATTGCAATGGCGGTGCCATTTTGGTCGAGATCGACAAAACATGTCCCGGCGGCGGTTCCCGCTGTGAGCCGGTGCGCGTAAATCTCTTGCTCCCACGGAACTACGCCCGTATTGAGTCGTTGCAACACGTCTGAGCGTTGCATGCCACGTTGAATTGAAGAACAACGCTGGGCAATTGAACGACCTTGGAAGCGGTATATGGTTTTCGGGGTTCTTAAGATGACGTACCGAATAGCAAACGCCACGATGGTAAAGGTGAAAGCCGTAATGAGTAGTTGCTTGCGCTGAGGCACCATGCCCTCGTCCTCTCCGTCGCCCTAGGGCGCGACCAGATGGGCCGCGGTCTTCCTGGCCGCGTCGATTTGAGTGTCAGACAACAGCCGGGTTATGGTGCTCCAGCAGGGGAGGTTGTCCAGCCAGGGGTCCCCAGTGTTTCCGCACATCAGGTTAATCGGGTTGTTTACGTGGCTGAGGCCCAGCACATGCCCCAATTCGTGCGCGACCAGAACTAGAACACCGCTGTTGTTCTTAAGAATGCAAAGATTCTTGATCCCGCTTGCATTGCGGAACTCGGGCGGTGTGTAGCCGTCGGTCTCGTTATCCGGTCCGAGTTGATTAACGAAAATAAGCTTGACACCAGCAGCCGGCGGCGGGCCAAGCCTTCGCATGATTTCATTCACCTGCGACAGCAGTGTCGCGTTGGTGATATCGAATGCACCACCGGGCAGGCATGTGTTCCCCGGTGGAGGACTCGCGGGATCGCAGCCCGGCAGCGTCGGCTGCGTTTGCCCGTCCCAGTCAAACAGGATTCCAGCTTTAGTTTGCCATGTGGCTATCCCATGAGAAACTTTGTCGGAAATATACTGCTGCGAAACACCAGCTCCTGCGACAGTGTAGACCTGGACTTTGATCTTCTCTTTTGCGCGATTTGTGGCGCTCGATGCTCCTGTGGGCCAGACGGCAAAGGCCCAATCAAACGAATTGGCGAATATCGTAGAGAACATGCCGTCGGCACCGCCCGCGCTTAGCCAAATGTCGCCGAGAAAAAACTGGACGGAACTTGCCGACCAAGAGTCTGATGTCGCCGCACCGCCTGGATCAATTCGCAGAACCGTATCCGTGCCTTGGGCTGTAGTTTTGGCCGTGAGGCTGTTGCCCGCTGCCGAACCCACAATCGATACGGTGGTCTGCGTAGGCGCTTGGTAGTTCCAGTTAGGGGAGCCGGAGGGGAGTTGGAAGGAGGTGATGTTGGAGCCGTAGGAGGCGAAGGCGGTGCCGTTTTCGCCGAGGACCAGCGTCGGGTTGATAGGGAGATTGTCCGGGCCAAGGGTGAGCGAGGCGGGCGCATTGGGCATGGCATAGGCGGCCACGACGGCCCCGCCCGAAACGTAGGCTGCCTGATAGGGCTGCGAA
>DASRFG010000011.1 GCA_035651655.1 Terriglobales bacterium | reverse complement strand
TGAACGCGCGGCGCCGGAAGAGCGACGCCACCCGGTTCAGCACGCCCGGCTTGTCCTCGACGTAAACCGCGAATGTATGGATCACACGTGCTCCCCTTCCCCGCGTGGCATGCCGTCGGTCATCAGTCGGCCGCGGTCTCGACGATCGGCGACGGCCGCCTGATCATCTTGTGGAGATCCGCGCCCGCCGGCACCATCGGGTACACCGAGTCTTCCTGCTCCACCTGGAAATCGATCAGGGCGGCGCGCGGCGAGCGCCGCGCCGCGGCCACCGCGTCGGCCACCTCGGCGCGCGTCCGCACGGTCGCCGCATCGACGCCGAACGCCTCCGCCAGCTTGCGGAAGTCGGGTCCGGTGATCGGCGTCGCCGCATAGCGCCGGTCGTAGAAGAATTCCTGCCACTGCCGGACCATGCCGAGATAGCCGTTGTTGATGATCGCGATATTGATCTTCAGGTTTTCCTGCACCATGGTCGCCAGTTCCGGCATCGTCATCTGGAAGCCGCCGTCGCCGGCGACGACCCAGATCTCCGCGTCGGGACGCGCGATCTTCGCGCCGACCGCGGCCGGCAGGGCAAAGCCCATGGTGCCGAGGCCGCCGGAGGTGATGAGCCGCCGCGGGTGATCGTGCTTGTAGTACTGCGCCTCCCACATCTGGTGCTGCCCGACGTCGCTGACGATCAGCGCGTTGCCGCCGGTCAGCCGCCACAAATCGTTGATCACGTGTGCGGCATAGAGGTGGCCGTCGTCGGGCAGATTCTGGATGTCGCGGACCGCGGAGTCGCCCTTGAGCTCGTGGATGCGCGCCAGCCAGGCGCTGCGGTCGCCAGGAGTTACCTGCGGCAGCCATTCGTCGAGGGCGGCGCAGAGATCCTTGGCGATGGCGACGTCGACGCGGACGTTCTTGTTCAGCTCCGCGCGATCGATGTCGACGTGAATCTTCCGCGCGGACCGCGCGTAGGTCTTCAGGTTGCCGGTGACCCGATCGTCGAACCGCATCCCGAGCGCGATGAGCAGGTCGGCTTCCTGGATGGCCTCGTTCACCCACGCCTCGCCGTGCATGCCCATCATGCCGAGGTTCAGCGGATGGGAGGCGGGAAAGGCGCCAAGTCCGAGGAGCGTAAGGGCAACCGGGATTTCGGCGCGGTCGGCGAGGGTGAGCAGCTCGTCCATGGCATGGGAGACCAGAATGCCGTGACCCGCGAGAATCACCGGGCGCTTGGATTTGTGAATCAGCTCCATGGCATGCGCATACTCGTCGTCGCTGGGCGAGAGATCGGGACGATAACCGGGCAACTGGGGCGCCGCGCCCTCCCAATCGAATTCGCAAGAGGACTGCTGCGCATCTTTGGTGATGTCAATTAAAACCGGGCCAGGCCGGCCGGAGCGCGCGATGTAAAAAGCCTCGCGCACGGTGCGAGCGACTTCTTCGGGATGAGTAACCAGGTAATTATGCTTGGTGATGGGGAGGGTGATACCGGTGATGTCGGTCTCCTGAAAAGCGTCTGAGCCGATCAGCTTACTGCCGACTTGTCCGGTGATGCAGACGATGGGGGAAGAATCCATCATGGCAGTGGCGATGCCGGTCACCATGTTGGTGGCGCCGGGACCGGAGGTAGCGATGGCCACGCCCACTCCGCCCGAGGCGCGCGCGTAGCCGTCGGCCATGTGAGTGGCGCCTTGCTCATGGCGAACCAGGATGTGGTGAATGGAGCTATGGCGCAGCGCGTCGTAGGCGGGGAGGATGGCGCCGCCAGGATAGCCGAAAACTTCTTTGACGCCTTCGCGTTCCAGAGACTTCCAGAGGATTTCAGCGCCGGTTTTCTTGGCCGCGTTTCCGTTGGATTTCATATGATTTGCCGCAGCGGTTAAAGCCGCTTGTGTTGTCGTTGCCTTTTTTGCAGCGCTAAAGCGCTGCTCCACTCAAAAGCTCAGCAAAAAACAAATAAGTCATGCGGTCACCGCGCCAAAAGATGCCGATGAGACCCGGCTGGCATATTTGGCGAAGACGCCGGTCTGGTAGCGTGGCGCTGGTGCTTTCCAACGACTAAGACGCGCTTTCATTTCGCCATCGGAAATATCGGCCTGGATCTGGCGGCGAGGGACGTTGATTTCAATGATGTCGCCCTCGCCGACTACGGCGATGGGGCCGCCCACAGCGGCTTCGGGCGCGACGTGTCCGATCATAAAGCCGCGAGTGGCGCCCGAGAAACGGCCGTCAGTGATCAGGGCGACGGACTCGCCCAGGCCCGCGCCCGCCAATGCGCCGGTGACACTGAGCATTTCTCGCATCCCCGGACCACCGCGGGGACCTTCGTAGCGAATGACCAGCACGTCGCCTGGCTTAATCTGGTTGTTATCCACCGCGGCAAAAGCTTCCTCTTCGGAATTGAAGACGCGCGCCGGACCGCGATGCTGGTCGCGATGATGATGCGCGATTTTCATTACGGAGCCTTCAGGCGCAAGATTTCCACGCAAGATGGCGAGACCGCCGCTGGCGCTGATCGGATTGGAGAGCGGACGGACAACTTGTTGCCCGGGTGCATCAACCGCTGCTTTAGCTTCTTCTCCTATGGATTTGCCGGAACTAGTGATAGCGTCGCTATGTAACAACCCGGCTTGATGCAAGCGCTGGGCCAACAAGCGAGTTCCCCCGGCTTCGTAAAGGTCAGTCGCCATAAAGCGGCCGGCAGGTTTGAGGTCGGCAAGGAGCGGGACGCGGGAACTGATACGGTCGAAATCTTCCAGAGAGAGCTTTAGGCCGAGCTCGGCGGCAATCGCAAGGAGGTGGAGAACCGCATTGGTAGATCCGCCGGAAGCGCAAACGCTGGCAATGGCGTTCTCGAGCGCCTCGCGGGTGATGATGGCTCGAGGGCGCAGATCACGGCGGTAGAGCTCCATGACCAAAGCTCCGGCGCGGTGAGCGACTTCGCTTTTAGACCTTGCCGTGGCGGGAACGCTGGCCGTGCCCATGGGCGAAATACCCAGAAACTCTGTCGCCATGGCCATAGTGTTGGCGGTGAATTGGCCTCCGCATGCACCCGCTCCGGGACACGCGCTCTCTTCCAGAGTACAGAGTTCGGCATCGCTCAGCTTGCCGCGAGCGTGCGCGCCCACGGCTTCGAAGACATCCTGAATGCTGACCGCCTTGCCCTGAAATGTTCCGGGAGCGATGGAGCCGCCGTAGATCATTAGTGAAGGAATGTCGAGGCGGCACAGCGCCATCACGGTGCCGGGGATCGTCTTATCGCAGCCGGAGAGCGCGACCAAGCCGTCGAACAGGTTCCCGCGGGCGACCAGTTCTATGGAGTCGGCGATGATCTCGCGGCTGACCAGGGAGGCATGCATGCCGTCGCTGCCCATGGTAATGCCGTCTGAGATAGAGACGGTGTTGAACTCGAGCGGCGTGCCTCCGGCTTCGCGCACGCCCTTCTTCACTTCCTCTGCAAGCTCCCGCAGGTGGTAGTTGCAGGGCCCAATTTCGGTCCAGGTGTTGGCAATGCCGATCAGGGGTTTCTGCAGGTCTTCACGCGTGAATCCCACGGCATGAAGCATGGCGCGCGCTGGGGCACGACTGGGCCCGGCCACCAAGGCAGCGCTGCGGCGGCTCCCATTTTGCGGCGTTTGAGGACGTTTTTTCTCTGTAACCTGGTCTGGCATGGGCTAGGTTGACCGCGCCCGAGGACACGGCCCGTACCACTGGCTGAAAGCGATTCGATGATGATGGCCGATTCAGGGGTAATTAGTCAAGCTTATGTTTATGAGCTGTTGGATAAGCAGAACTTATACTATTAGCTGTGGTTGCGGTGTTTGAGTTACTCGCGCCCAGACTCAAATAGGGCTTCGACACTGTAGCCGGCTTCGGCCGCAGCGCGGTTGCGAGCATTCAGCTCGCGCTCCACCACATGCAGTTTCTGGGGATCGGGGTGGGGTTCGGAGGCAAGGGTAAGAAGGGCGCGCAAAGCCATCCACCAAAGCAGGCGTTCGAACTCTTCTTTAACGAAATAGCGGACACCCTCGTGCTCGTTGAGGCCAACCAGCCAGGCTACGTCTGGGTCGTGCAGCCAACTAAAGGGCGCGGTGGCGCGCTGGGATATGAGATCGGCGCCCGGGGCCCATCCGGGGTGGGCCAAGGCAGCACGAACTCTTGCGGCCGCACGCCAGCGCTCTTCGCCTTCCAATCCCAGCGCTGCGAAGGCATCGGCCATCGGTTCACGCAAGCGGAGGCGATCGAACAGGTCCGCGGCCGCACGCTCCGGCTGCGCGGGATCCTTGAAATTCCCCAGAGCCTCCAGGGCAGACCAAGCAAGAATTGTGCCCCAGATGGCGGGTTGACGGGACTTCCTGGCCGCCGCGCCGTCAGTGCTGCCTTGCTTGGAATCTTCGGAAATGCTGGGAAGTACGGCGCGGGCCTCGTTGGGCCAGGGCGCGGAAAATTGATGTTCGAGGTCGGGCAAGCGCAAGGCGGCCTTCAAGCGCCGCTCGAATAGGTCCGCGGCTTGATCCGGATCGCCAGACCATTTTTCCGCGGAATCGAGACCGGCGGCTGCCGCTCCGGCAGTGGAAGCATAGCGACGCGCCTCGACCAGGAACGAGTGCACCCGGCGGCGAGCATGCTCGAGCAGCTTGCTGCGTTCTTTTTCTTTTCCGTCGGCTTTTCCCTCCGCAGCGGCATGAGCAGACGCATCGGCCAACCCGTTTGCGAGAACCGGATCGAGCACGGCACGCAATGCTTCATGGACGGGTTTAAGCTCGAGTGAACGTAGGGCGTCATCAAGGCTGGGAGTGCCGCGTCCGACGAGCGTGTTACACAGCTCGCTCCAGGGACGCTCGCCGTCATCGCGAAACTCGCGCCAGTCAAGGAAGACGTGGCACTTGTAAGCATCGAGTTGGAGATGCAGGCCTTTTTCGGCCACGTCGCGAGCGCGATGGAGGTATTCCAGACCGGTTACGGCATCGCGGCAGGCGACGAATACGGAAGAATCCGCGGGCATTCCGAAGGCTTCACTGAGGGCGCGCTGCCGCACCCGTTTGCCGCCGCCGGGCAGTTTCTCGGCATAGCCACAGGAGATCCTGATCCAGCCTTGAGTGCTGGCGTACCGGTTGTGATAGACAACCAGAGCGCGATCATTGCCGCGGCGATTGGAATAGGCGAACACGTCCTCATTCACCCAGCCCTGATCGGTATAAAAGTCATACAGAAGGAATTCGCCCACTTCAGCAAAAACCGAGCGGCGATGCAGGAGGGGGGAAATTTCGCGCTCGTGGCGCTCCACCAGCCAGGAGTCCGGCTTCTCGTCGTAATAGGCGCGGCGGTATTCCATGCCGTAACGTTCGGTGAATCCTTCAATCTGTCCGTGGCCGAACATGGGCAGGCCGGGCAGGGTCACCATTAACGTGCACACGCCAAAATACTTGTCGCCTTTTCCGAACTGATCCACGGCGGTGCGCTCGTCGGGATTGTTCATGAAGTTCACGTAGCGCTTGAGGACGTCGGGATCGAACTCGAGGGTGTTCTTGATTACGCTGCGGTAGTTCGCGTTCTCTTCGTCGCGAAGCATGTTCATAAACGCGCTGTTGTAAACGCGGTGCATGCCCAAGGTGCGGACGAAATAACCTTCCATAAGCCAAAAGGCTTCGGCGAGCAGCAGCGTGCCGGGAGCTTCGGCGGCGACACGATCTACAACTTCGCGCCAGAACTCTTTCGGCATGGCGGCATCGAACTGTGCCTTGGTCATACCGTGCTCAGCACGAGATGGAATGGCGCCTCCCGTGCCGGGAGCAGGAAACCAGAGCCGCTGGTAGTGGCGCTTGGTAAGGGTCATGGCAGCGTCGAAGCGGATGATCGGAAATTGCCGTGCGACGTGAAGAATGGTCTGAATCACGGCTTCGCGGACTTCGGGGTTCAAATAATTCAATTGTGCGGTGTCGTTCCAGGGAAAGCTGGTGCCGTCGTTGCCGTGATAGACGTAGCGCGTGTCGCCGGTCCACCGGTCTTTGCGGCGGAAAACTACGGCAGCGTCGGTGCGGTCGTAATAGTGGTCTTCAATCTTGATTTCCACGCGGCCGTCGCTCGAAAGATCGGGGCCCTCGAAACGGTAACCAGGAAACGGGCTATAGGGCAGCGACAAGAACCAATCCGGGTGCTGGATCACCCAGCGCGAATCAATGCCCATGTGGTTGGGAACCATGTCGCTGGCGAGACGGATGCCGCGCGCCCAGGCGCGATCGCGCAGGTTGAAATACGCCGACTCGCCGCCCAGGTCGTCGGCGATGGTGTAATCGGCCAGCGAGTAGGCAGAGGCAACGGCCTCGGGATTGCCGCAAAGCTGCTTAATGCGTTGCGAGGCGCGGCTGCGCTCCCAAACTCCGATGAGCCAAAGCGCGTTGAAACCACGGCGCGCGAAAACATCCAGTTCCTCATCAGGAACGTGATCGAGGCGGTGGATGTTGCGCTGGTACGTCTTTGATAACTGGTCGAGCCAGACGTACACGCTCTTGGCAATGAGGACGGTGCTCGGCATCCACTCCTGGTCGGGACTGAAACTCTCGTATTCTTGCTCCTGGCCGGCAAACTGCGGGACGGCGCCAATCCCAGAATCACCCTGGCCCAGGGCGCCGCCGAAGTGCGGGCCGGGAGGATGAAAGCGCATCCATACCGCCATCTCCTCTTCTTTCAGCACGTCCAGCGCAGTGAGCAGTTTGTCGAAAAGGCCCCCCAGCATGGGGCCCCATTTCTCGCGAATGTAGGCAAGCTGATCGGCGAGAGAGTCCGGCGACGCCAGCGCAGGCGCGCGCAGCGCGTCGACCAGATTCTGATTGTCGGGCCCGAAGCGCGGGCGAGTGTTGAAGTAATCCCGCAGAGCCGAGGTGATCTTGGGATACGAGGTTGCGTCGGCGAGAGGACCGTCGTCAAACAGCTCTTTGAATGATTTGAATGCTGGATTGGCGTTCGCCAGCCACAGCATCATAAGTTCTTCGAGGGCGACGGCCCGGTGGGGTACGCCGCCGGTGCTCGCGCTTAGCCATTTCGCTGCGCTGATCTCGCCGCGATAGACGACGATTGCGGGGAAGCGCTCCCCAAAAGCGAGTAGCGTCTGCTCGAGCGCTTCCTGTCCCAGCCGGGACTGGAACCAGGACAGCGCGTCAACCAGGGCGCGCGGATCGTTAAACCGACGATACACATCAACCAAGGCATGCAAGGCTTCATCAATCAGGCCCATGGCGTTGAGCGCGCCGGGATGAAGAGTGCGCTCGGGGTGGTGTTCGGCGTCGCGGGCCTGGTTGATCCGCTGAGCGAATTCACGGCTGGCAGCTAGATTGGCGAAGACCACGTTGCCGGTGGAGGAGAAAAAAGCCTGATCAAACTGATAGAGGTCGCGGACGGCACGGGAAACGTGGAATTCGTAGGTGGGGACCTCGCTCATTTGTCGGCAGCTATGGTACTGGAAAGCTGGCGTTCCGGTGCGGATTTCAGTGCGGTTAGATGCTGCGGAGTGAGCTGCAATGAGCGCACCGGGTGGCGGCGGGGCGAGCCTTGCTCGCCAGCACAGGCGAGGGCGCCTGTGCCCACGTAAGTTCCAACACCTGTGCGGCGGGGCGAGCCTTGCTCGCCAGCACAGGCGAGGGCGCCTGTGCCCACGTAAGTTCCAACGCCTACGCTCGGATTCCCGCGTTTTGGCAGCAGCTTGAGCGGAATTAGGTGCTCAGAAAATCGGCGCACAGGGGTATAATTTCGGCGACCCTCTACTCTGGAGTTTACTGTAATGCTCTCCCTAAGCAGGTTTCCGTTTCTAATCTCGCTTTTTGTTGTTTTTATGGCCGGCATGGGCCTGCAAGGCCAGGACTCTGCCGGGCAGAATGCACCCAAATCCAAGCCCCACGTGGTTGTGGTGGGGGTGAACGGGATGGAGTGGGACATTATTCGCCCGCTGCTGATGCGTGGCGAACTGCCCAACCTGGCAAGCGTGATCAAGCGTGGTGTTTACGGGAAGCTGCGCACCGTGCCGGCACCAAATTGTCCAAAGGTTTACAGCACTATCGCTACCAGCACCCCGCCTGAGCAAAACGGAGTAACCGGCTTTATTGTGGGCGGGATCACCGCGAACACGAACATGCTCAAGGAAGAGCCACTCTGGTCGGTGCTTTCCAAGCACGGAGTGACGGTAGGAATGGCCAACGTGCCGGCGACCTTTCCTGTGATGCCGGTTAACGGATACATGGTAAGCGGCATGTTGACCCGCGGGAAGGGTTGCGAGGACGGGGTGCTCTGTTCGCCCAAGCTTTCTGAAGTGCAAGGCGGCGATGCGGTCTATCCCAAGAGCATGGTGTCGGAGATTGAAAAGAATGTCGGCGATATCTCGATTGATTGTGCACGCATGCCGTCGGCCGATGACCTGAAAGGCCATGAGACACAGCTAATTAATGAGTGGCTGGACAATGTGCAACGCATTCGCGCACAGCAGACAAAGTTGTTTGACTATCTGCTTACCAATCATCCGACGGACTACACGATGATGGTGCAATCGTGCGAGGACCGCGTGGGACACTGGCTCTATCCAATCCAGCCGCACAACGTCGGCTACAACCCCAAAATCAGCAGCGTGAAGTTGGACGCTTTTCCCAATCAGTACCGCGAGTTCGACAAGGTGCTGGGGACGATCCTGAAGCACGTGGACGATAACACCTACTTATTTATTCTTTCTGACCATGGCATTAAGCCGTTGCGCGAGTTTGAGGAAGATCCGCACATGCACATGGACCATGGCGGGACAACTCCTGTTATAGCTAAGCACGATTTTGCGGATGGTGACGACGTGCCGGGATCGTTCATTGCCATGGGGCCGGACATTAAACACGATGTGCGGCTGATGGGATTTCAAGCGACGGTGTTCGACGTCGCACCGACGATTCTGCGGTTATACGGGATCTCCGCGCCTGGGCAGATGAAGGGACGGGTGTTGACGGAGATTTTTGAGAATCGCAAGACCGAGCAGGCGGCCGGCAACGGGCAGAACTAGGCTCTTATTGAGTGATTAAAACAATGAGCGAATTAGGGCTGGCGCGAAGACGTCGCTTTGCCGGAAAGTGCGGCGGCCCGGTGGGCAGCTCGATTGGCCTCAGCTTGTTTTCCAAGTTTTTTATAGGCTTGCGCCAGCAGGCCGTAGATTGCCGGGTTGTTCGGCTGCAGTTTGGACGCTTCCTGAAGCTGAGCGATCGCCTGGTTTGGTTCGCCCGCCTCGAGCCAGGCATGAGCGATATTGAGGCGAGTATCGCCGCTGGAATCTAAAAGCGTTGCGGCCTCGAACTGGTCCTGAGCGGAATCAACTTTCCTTTGCCGGAGATACACCCGCCCGAGAAGCACACGGGCCTGGGATTGGTGCGGGTTGCCGTGAAGGCTACTCTCTAGCGCTTCCTGTGCGCCAGCGAGGTCGCCGGATTTTTCCAGGGCTGCGCCAAGATGGAGCACCGCAGAAGCATCGTCCGGCCGAAGAACGCGCACCTGCCGGAAATAGGCGGCAGCCTGGGGATAGTTCCCTGCCCTGAGCTCAACCAGACCGAGTTGTAGCAGAGCCGTAGCCGACTTTGGCTCCCTTGCTAGCAGTTGTTTCAAGGCAGCGCGCGCGTCCGCGAGCCGGTCATCGTCGGTGGCGAGCATGGCATCATGCAGCAGGTTCTGCTCTTCAATTTTGTCTTTGGGATCGGGCAGGAGCGAAGGTTCGGGAACGTTGGTAGAGCCTTCTGGCCCGAGATAGCCGAGGGCGCGAAGTTCCGCCCTTGTGGTTTCGGGCACGGAGCCGGGGGCAGCTTTGGTGGGAGTCTTGGGCTTCGCTTGGGCAAGTAATTCACGGAACTTCTGCACCGTAGGGTTCCAAGGTTCATAAGCGTTGTGCAGTTCCTTGGGATCGGTGCTCAGGTTGTAAAGCTCGGGGCGAGGAGCTTCGATGAGTTTGAAGTTCTCGGCGCGCAGCGCACGCAAGGGAGACCAGCCGAAGTGCAGGGGGTAATCGGTCTCAGCAATGGCGGGACGCTCGTTCACTTCAGTCTTGAGCAGAACAGACTTTAGCGATGAGCCGTCAAAGGCTGTGTGCGGCAGAATTGAGAGCAGATCGAGCACCGTGGGCAGAATGTCCGGCGTGCGTACCTGATTTGAGACTACCGTGCCGGCTGAGCGCCCAGCGGGCAGCTTCAGGATGAGCGGCACGTGAAGCGTGGAATCGTATAGAAAGATGCCGTGCGTTTGTTCCCCGTGCTCACCGAGGCCTTCCCCGTGATCGCCAACAACAACGATCAGTGAATTGTTGTACCAGCCATGTTGCTTCAAATAGTTCACGAAATGCTGCAGGGCAGAGTCGGCGTAGGTGATCTCGCCATCGTAGGGACGGTCTTTATAGGTTTGCGAATAGGGCGCTGGCGGCTCGTAAGGGTCATGTGGATCGTACAGGTGGACCCATACAAAACGCGGGCCGGATTGATGGGCGCTGAGCCAAGCTTCGGCGTGGGAAACGACGTCCATGCCGCGACGTTCGACCCTGCCCCAGCGAGATCTGCCCGCGCCATGAGGGGGGAAATTGTCGTAGAAATCGAACCCGCGGTCGAATCCGGGGGCGAGAGTCTTGCTATCGAGGATGGCAGCGCCGATGAAGGCTGCAGTGTGATATCTGGCAGCCTGGAGAAGTTCTGCCCAGGCGGGATGAATCGCCGAGAGTGGAACTCCAAAATCGGAAACTCCGTGTGTGCTGGGTAAGTCGCCGGTCAGGATTGTGGCGTGAGATGAGTTGGTGATGGGGCTCGCGGTGAATGCGTTGGCGAAGCGAATGCCATCTTTTGCCAGGCCGTTCAGCGCGGGAGTTTGAACCCCAGCATAGCCGTAACACTGAACGTGGTCGGCGCGAAGGGTGTCAATAGTAATAAGGAAGAGGTCAGGAGGGGAGGTAGGGCGTCGGATTTGAGATCTGCCCGCGACCTGTGATCGAAGCCGGGGAGCATGAGCACTGAGAGACGAATTCAGACCGTTGGCGGACAGAAAACAAACCAGCAACCACGTGGAGATCCTCATTCAAGTTCAGCCTAGCACATGCCACGACGAGAGCTGAGAAGCCGGACCGAGAGACTCTCTAGTCACAACAGGCAAGAACTGGAGCATAGATCCGATGCGTAGATTTCACTCTCGTGGGGAGTTTGATTGTCGTGAGTTATTGCTGGCCGGGAGGGGGCAAACGTTGCGCTTGCGCTCGCTCGCGCTGAGCGTCGGCATTCAGGCCGAGTTGTTCATAGGCATCGGCGAGGAAGGCATGGGCCTCGCGCGAGTTCGACTCCACCTTCGCAGCCTCGCGCAGGTTGGGAAGAGCATCGCGAGGCTTTCCTTGCAGCGAGAGAATTCGGCCTAGTAGCAGATTGGCGCGGTAATGCGAAGGCGCAAGTTCGAGTGCGGTATGCAATTCGCGCATGGCATCAGGCACACGGTCAATACGAGCATAGACGGAACCTAGAGAGAAATGTGCGTCCGCCCACTTAGGCGCGTGCTGGACAGCAAACTCAAACTCCGGCGCGGCAGCTTGCCAGTCGCCAGTCCCGAACAGCGCCAACCCGAGTTCGTAATGCCCCATCCCGGAGTCGGGACGCAGTAGCAATGCCCTCTTAAGAGCGGGAACCGCCTTCTGATAATCCTTCAGGCGGGCGTAGGCGGTACCCAATTGCATCTGCGCCACCGGCATCTTGGGCTCATCTGTTAAAACCCGCTCCAGACGGGGGATTACCTCGTGGTAACGGCCGTCCTCCATATCCATAATGGCTTCGTGCATCAAGTTGGCGATCTCAACTTTATTCTTGGGATCGACAACATTTGAGCCAGTTTTTTCTAGACTTTCGGCTTCCGGAGTACCGGTGTCCGAAGCGACGTAGCCCAAAGCATTCAGCTTTTCAGCCTGCTGCGGGTCAATTTCTGCCGGCCGCGTCGAAGAACTGCTGGAGCGAACGCGAAAGTCGGTGAGTTGGGCCGCCAAAGTATCTGCAGTGGCAGGGCGCGTTGAGGCCAAGTTGCGGGAAGCTTGAGGATCGGCAGACTGGTCGTAAAGCTCGCGTTGTGGAGCTTGGATGAAAAGATAGGTATCGCTGCGCAGCGAGCGAAGCGAGCTCCAGCCAAAAGCTCGGTGTGGGTAATCGGTTTCCGCATAGGCGGGACGGTTTAAGTCGGTTTCGGGCTGGGGCATGTGTGCGGAAGCGCGCGTACTTTTAGAAGCCCCTGAGGGACGACCGCGGGTCATTAATCGCAACACGGATTCGCCTTGGATGTTTTTGGGAAGCGGGACGCCAGCTATTTGCAGAATTGTGGGCGCGACGTCAACTAGACCGGTCCTAGAAGTTACCGTTTTCCCGGCGAAATGATTTGAAGGCTGCTTGAGGACAAGGGGGACGTGGATTGTTTCATCGTAAAGAAAAATGCCGTGCGTTCTTTCTCCGTGTTCACCGAACGCCTCGCCATGGTCCGCCATGACTGCAATCAAAGCACCGTCATAAAGCTTCCCAGCGCGCAATGCGTTCAGGAGCGTTCCGACGACCGAATCTTCATACGCGATCTCGCCATCGTACGGAAAGGAAGCATGCTGCTGCTTGTACGGAGCGGGGGGATCGTAAGGATCGTGCGCGTCATAGAGATGAACCCACAAGAAGAAGGGGCCCTTTCGAGGCTTGCGGAGCCAGGCTAAGGCACGCGCAACCACATCGCCACCACGGCGTTCCACGGTTTTATAGCGATCCTCTCGCGGGCGACGCAGCCGAAACCCAGCGTCGTAAACATCAAAGCCACGATCGAAACCAGGAGCAAGGCCATCCAGCGGATCCAAAATCAGCGAACCGACGAAAGCTGCGGTGCGATAACCCCGGCGGTGCAGGATGTCGGGAAGATAAGGAACGTCGGGTAGCAGCGGCTTGCCGAAATCATTGACATGGTTGAACTGAGGATAGGTGCCGGTAAGGATTACTGCGTGTGACGCCGTGGTAAGCGGGACCTGGGCATAAGCCCGGCTGAATATGATGCCGTCTTTTGCCAAGCGATCGAGATTGGGCGTGAGCGCACGGTGGGAGCCGAGAAAGCCCATGCGATCGGCTCGGGTGGTGTCTAGCGTGATCAGGACGATATTGGGAGGAGTGTTGGGTGGAAGGGCAAGAGCCGAAAGCCCTGACATCCCCAAGAAGAGAGCCAGACATCGGGAAAACCGCATAGAAAAAGGGAGTCTACCATAGGCAGACTCCCCGAATTCCACTCCGAGACAGTTCCTTTAGAAGACAAACTTCAACGCGAAGTTCATGTTTCTGGGACCGCCCTGGGCGATTACCGGATTGCCGACGGCTACGTCCGAAGTCTTAGTCACCTTAGCGAAGTTACCGGCCAGTGCATTGTCCGGCAGGTAAAAGAAATTCGCCCGGTTCAGAACGTTGTAAACCTCCCAGCGGAACTGGACGTTCAGACGCTCGGTGATCTTGGTGTTCTTAATCAGTGTCATGTCCCACTGACTCAGGCCCGGCCCAATTAGCTGGTTACGACCCGAGTTGCCGACTGTTCCAGGACAAGGAACGAAAAATGGCGACAAAGGAGTTCCAATCCCAGTGCGACCACAAGCGTCGTGCGTCCCTGCAGGTGATGTCTTTGTAATAAAGTCTTCAACCACATACTGATTTGGATTACGGGTTTGATAAACAATTGGCGAACCGTCGTACGCAGCGCGAATAGAGCTGCCAACCAGACCCTGGCCTGAAGGATCACTGCTGCTGGCGAGCAGCGCCGTAAATGGACGGCCGCTTATGGCTGTGTAGATGGTGCTGAGCTGCCAACCTTTACCCGCACGTTCACCCAGGTGCGGAATTGCAGGCACAGAGTACACGCCTGCCACGTTAAAGTTGAGTCGCACATCGTGATCGCAAAGGCCACGTGAGTCGCGAACATTCAAGGGGTTGTTCAGCTGAGGATAGTCCCCAGCCCCGCCTCGGTTCACGGAGTTGTTGTCCAAACACTTGCTCCAGGTGAGGTTGTATTGTGTGTCGAGTCCGTGCCAGTCGCGCTGGTTATACGACGCTTGCAAGCTGTCGTACTGCGAACGCGCGAGGTTGGTTGCCTGAATGATGTGCTTAAGTGGTAAACCGGGTACGGCATTAGCCAGTGGACGCAATGGATCACAGCTGGGGCCCGCGCAACCGGTGCCGAGTGGAGTTGCGTTCAGATCCCGGTACAGGACAAGATTCTGTCCGCGCTGGCCGGAGTAACCGACGGTAAGCACATTGTTGCGGGTTATTTCTTGTTGAACGCTCAGACTAAGGTTGTGTAAACGCGGAGTCCGGAAGTTGTTCACAACCGAAAAAGCATTGAAGGGAGGCGATCCGGAGGGACTGGGACCGAAAATTGATCCGCCCCCAGGAGGAGTCAAGCAGATATAGTCCCCGGTTTGGGCCACCGGATCAAAGCAAGTGGCGCTGGGATCATTCGGATTGGGAAGCGATCCGATGTCACTGGCGACATCTCCAGTAATTGAGACTCCAAACGAGGAAAATTTCCCGAGATCGGGTTGCGTGAAAGCGCCAGACCGTGCTCGGGCAAAACTGTACGGGGCCGCCAGCGCGGCGAAGTTAGCAATATCGTAGGTCATGGAGTAACCGCCGCGAAGGGCGGTTTTGCCATTACCTGTCACGTCCCACGCGAACCCGAGGTGAGGGCCAAAATCGTGTTTATCGAGATTATGTAGACGGTCAATGCCCTGTCCTAATCTGACGAAGCCGCGATCGGGAAAGAAGTTCGAACCGATGTTGTCTTTCTCGCCCAAGGCTCCATTCAAATCCCAACGCAGTCCGTAACTTACTGTGAGCCGAGGTCTGACCTTCCAATCATCTTGTGCATAGAAGCCGACCGATTTCTGGAAGATGTGACGATGCGTATCGCCAAAATTGCGGTTTGCATTATCAACCTTGCCCAGCAGTAGCTCTTCGACGGCGTCCTGGACGGGATCTCCGGATATTCCTGAGGCGTAACCCAGGAAATAACCAGCTACTAAGCCCGACCTCGCACGATTGCGGAGACTATTGGTGTAAGCGTTCTGATAGTTGCCGCCAAACTTGATGGTATGGTTGCCTTTCACCCAAGAGTAGTGTTCCGACCAGTCCCAAGTGGAATCAGGCCGGGTGGTGATGGGATATCCTTGAACACCACCGATGTAACCGCCGTACCCGAGCTGATACAAATACACGTAGGGCACACCGAAATCCGTGGGAGACAGGGGACCGGTATCCAATCCCAGGCTCTTAGGATCGATCTTATTGTTGACCTCAATGATCTGTGCAAAGCGCGTGTAGCCCAACCGGCTCTCTAAAATTTTGTTATTAGCAATGTTCCAAGTCCAACTCAATCCACCCATCTGCGCGCGTGAGGGAGCGACAGAATTGAACAAATCGGGCTTCGGCCCGCCTGCGGGTAGACCTGCAAAGGGTGGCGCGCTTTGCAAACTGTCTCCGAAAATATAGCGACCGTTTATAGAGTGATTTTGGCTGAGCTTGTAGTCGCCTTTGATACCAAAACCATCATCCTTAGCCGTAGTTGGCGTTTGTGCAACAAGACTTGTCGTGGGTGACGTGGGGAAGAAATTGAGCAGGGCTTGCCCGACAGGATTTACCGCAAGCCCTTTTGCATTAATGTCAGCAAGTGCTCCCTGAATCTCAGCCGGACTGGGAACGGTCCGACTGCTGACGGCCAAGGACTTGTAGCGCTGGCCTTCGTAATAGACGAAGAAGAATGCTTTATCTTTGATGATCGGACCGCCCAAAGTTCCGCCAAACTGATTGTTGTGTAAAGGGGTGGACTTGCACTCGCCCGGAGCCGCGCAGTTGTCCGGATTATGATTTGAAAAATAATTGGCCGCATCAGCGAAGTTTGTATGACGCACCCAAGTCGCGGTTCCATGCCAAGAATTAGTGCCGCTCTTCATGCCTAGAAGAATGGGTGCACCACCCTTAACTCCAAACTCGGCCGATGGGGTCTCTTGGACGCTCAACTCCTGAATCGCTTCTGGTGGAAAAATGGTGGCGGGTATTCCTACAACTCCCGTTTGGTTAACCGCGGAATCGCCGTAGTAGCGATCATTGTTATACAGACCGTCAATGAAATAGTTATTCGAAGTAGTGCGCGCGCCGTTCACGCTCACGGCCAGGAAGCCTCCGCCGGGAGAGCGCTGCACACCCGGAGTCACCGCCAGCAACGAGTTGAAGTCGCGTCCATTCAGCGGCACGCTCGCAATCTTTTCAGTGTCCACATAGTTATTGTTGTTGGGAGAGAGATCGACCAGCGGAGCCTGGCCCTCTACCGTCACCGTCTCCGCTCGTTGCCCAATCTCCATTTTGAACCCGGCCCGCACCACTGCACCGGAAATCACTTGTGCCCGTTGGCTCATGGTCTTGAAGCCTTCGGACGAGATCGTCACGTTGTAGTTGCCCACCGGCAAATCGGGAATGCGATACGAGCCAGTGCTGGAGGTGGTGGCAGAGCGACTGAAACCGGTGTCCACGTTCTTGGCCGTAACATTCGCATTGGGCAGCACCGCGCCGGTCGTGTCAGTGACGTCGCCGATAATATCGCCAGTAATTTTCTGCGCGAAGAGCGGAAGAGCAGCCATCAGAACTGCAATTGCCAATACGGCAAAGCACCGCAAAAGCCGCATACGACCTCCACAAGCCAGGGATCGGGCACGTGCGCCAAGTTCGAACTTCTGATAGCGCACAAGTTTACCCACAAGTTGTGAGTAGTCAAGGAGTTTTATCGAAACGGGGGTGTCGGCGGCAAGACATAACATTCGCCGTGGCCAAAGAGCTAGGCGGCAACGCGTTCAGCCCGAGAGTGAAAGACCTGGCGCAAGGCTGCGTTGGCCTGCGCGACGGCGGCGCGTGTGGCCGGCATTTCCGCGAGCGCGTTGTGCACCATGAAATCGTGAATAGTGCCGAGATACCGGGTTGCTGTCACCTGGACACCGGCTTGCATCAATTTGCCCGCGAAAACCTCGGCTTCGTCACGCAGAACGTCGCATTCTGCCGTGATAATCAACGTGGGTGGCAGCTCTGCCAGTTGCTGCAAGGAAGCTCGCAGGGGAGAGGCGGTGGGCTCAAAACGCACCTCGGAAGCGGAGAAATAATGGTTCCAGAACCATTCCATGGCTTCGAGGTCGAGCGCGTATCCGGCGCCGAACTGGCGATAGGACTCGGGATCGGTGGAAGCATCCAGGGTGGGGCAGAACAGAATCTGGAGGTCAATGTTGGGACCGCCGCGCTGCTTAGCGAGCATGGATACGACCGTGGCCATATTTCCGCCGGCGCTGTCGCCCGCGAGCGCAAGCCGATTGGAATCGAGGCCGAGTTCATCGCCGTGCTCTGCGATCCATTGGGTTGCGGCATAGGCTTCTTCGTTGGCGATGGGATAGCACGATTCCGGTGAACGCGAATACTCTACAAAGACAATCGCGGCGTTGGCGCCGTTTGCCAATTCTCGCAGAAGGCGGTCGTGGGTCTCGCGGTCTCCGACGACCCAGCCTCCACCGTGGAAATACATAACCGCCGGGAGCGGGCCGGCAATTCCTTGCGGCTTAACTATGCGAATGAGAACCGACCCGCGCGGACCAATGGGAAGCGTGTGATCTTCGATGTCGGCTGGCAGTTTAGGAATGGAGATTGATTGCATATCCAAAAAGACGTGCCGCGCGTCTTCTACTGGAAGCTCGTGAATCTTTGGACCAGGTGTGGAAGCGAACTCGTCGAGAAGTTTTTGAACGGCAGGGTCGAGGACGGGGGGCTGGGACGGGTTGTTCATAGGTCCTTTATTTTGTCAGGCGGCGCTGGCGGATGGAGACCGTTCCAATGAAGCGCGATCCCACTTGCCGAGGGTAGCGGCGGCCTCATAGGTACTTTGCAGAAAATCCATGAGGGCCAGCCTTGGTGACTCGGCCCGGCGAACATCATCGTACATGAGCAGGTACTCGGAGAGTGCGGTGCTGTAGAACCCGGGCCTAGGTCTGACGGGAGCAGCAGAAAAGCCTGCTGGTTCTGGAGCCGCATAGGAATAAAAGGCAGCGCCTTTCACATCCCCGCCACCGGGCCAGAAGCCCGCGCTGCTGACTTCATGTGAGTACGCCTCCCGGGTGATGATGTCCGCGCCTTTGCGTTCGGGCGCCGGGCGTCCGGAGAAACGGGTGACTGCGAGATCGAAACTGCCCCAGAAGAAATGTACCGGGCTGGCCTTGCCAATAAAGCCGGCACGAAATTCTTTGAAGACGGTATCGGCAGACTGCAGTATTCGCCAGAAGCGGTGGGCATAGTCAGCATCGTAGGAGGCGTGCTGTTCGTCCTTGTCGAAAGGGATGGGGTCGGGAACTTCGCAGGGCATCTTCCAGATTTTTACCGTGATGTCCAGATCGCGCAGCATGGCCATGAACTCGCGATAAAACCGGGCGACCGAGCGCGGTTCCAAAGCGAGGGTCGCGGCGCGTCCGTCGCTGAGATGGATTGAGAGCTGATGATCAATGAAGTCGAACTCAATTTCGAACAGGATGTCGCGGTACGGAATGGGTGAGGTGGTAAGCCCACTGGCGGAGACATACAGCGGAACTTCCCACCAGTGGTTCAAGTGAGGGCTCAAGGCGAGGCGAACCTTTCCCACGATTTGCGTCCACATGTGGAGCGTGGCGTAGGTGTCTTTCCATTGATCGAGCGGCAATTCGGGCCAGGCGAGTTCGCTATTGGCTGCACGAGAGTTGTTCACGTTGGGGTTCCGTTCAAAGGAAATATCCTACGCCGGAAAGTGGCGGAGTGTAAGGGGCTGGAGTTTTTAAGACCGGGTTGATGGTTGGAAGGAAGTTAAAGAGAGCTGCACTGACGGAAAGGGGATCGGGCGGGTGTTAGCAGTAAGTTGTCCAGGAGCTTACTCGGCACTCGCCCGATTCATCAAGGAGAGCTGATCACCCCCTTTCGCAGCAGTGCTCGCTCTAATGATTACCACGGGGCATATCGAAGGCAGCGTAAAGTTTTGTAAACGTCCGGTAAAGATTTGT
The DNA here is from genome assembly GCA_035651655.1 of Terriglobales bacterium. Taxonomy (NCBI): domain Bacteria; kingdom Pseudomonadati; phylum Acidobacteriota; class Terriglobia; order Terriglobales; species Terriglobales bacterium. Next base: position 62,158 of record DASRFG010000011.1, on the reverse strand, counting down.
AACGCCCCGCAAGCAAAAATTCAGGGCGCGTAGGAAGCCAAACTGCTGCAGTTGCCAACCGCGCGAGAGCCAACGAGGAGTTGAGCAGAAACAACGGCAGAGGAACCCAACCTTGAAAAAATCTTCTCACGTAACAAATGATCACGCTGGACACAGCGGTTTGGGTAGAGAGGAGCACGTCAGCAAATGTAAAGTTTTGTAAGAACGAAAAACCAGATTGGATTGGTTACACATTTTTACAATTCGTTGACCAAATCTTTACAACCAAACACGGCAAAAAATGTCTTAATAGTCGATCCATTCATTGAGCTTCTATAGATACGAGAGAGGCGGACGAAAATGCTTACAACCGAAACCGAGTTTGTGGAGATCGTTGTGGGAGAGCTGGCGAATGGGATTGATCGGTGCCTGCAGTATTGGATGACCGAGATCGAAGATGTTTTGAACAGCGCCTTGGACGAGCGGCAGAAGTTGCGCGAGATTAAGTCGGTGATAAGCCGCTGCAGAGAGGATTTGCCAATCTCAACCTGGGGGCCAACTCATGATTGCTGACGGACCGGGAGCCCAGGGAATAGTGTCCAACATCTACGCCGGCGTTCTCTGGATTGGGTCGTTAGTTGTGACTGCAATAATGACTTCTTTATTCGTGTTATTGGCCAGGCTTCTGGATCCGGAAGCAGGGTCGCCGCAAATCAGCAAGGCTTCTTCTGTTCGATGATCAGAGACAGAGTGGCAGTGCGCCGCACACGATAAGTCGGTTGTGTGCGGCACACGGCACTACGGTTTTGAAGTAGTTCCCATCCGTTTCTGCATATGGTCTAAGTGGCGCTGCTGCATCTGGTCGAACTTGGCCTGCTGCACCGGCGTGAGCAAGCTATACACCTTCGATTGCAACTGTTGTTTGGTGACAATCAACTCCGCAATGGTCTGCGCTTCTTGATTGGCGATGGCACGAACTTTGGCGTCATCGAACTGCCCTTTTTGAGTAGCCGTCAGCATCTGCTGATGTGTGGCCGCGAGCTGCTGGACCAGGTTTTTGATATTGGGCTTTTCGGCCGCAACCAGCGCCTTCACTTGTTGTCTCTGGCTGTCATTTAGGTCGAGGCGCCAAGCCATCTGGGCCATATGATGGTCAATAAGACCGTCCATTCCCCAGCGGCGATGCTGGTGGGCCCATCCCTGACCGACGGCGGCAGTGCCGACGACCAGCAAGATCACAACTGCTGTAACAGCATATTTGCGATTCATTTTCCCTCACCTCCGATTACTAACTTAAACACGTATTACGCCGCACGCGCGTAAAGAGTAAGTCAAATATCGTAAAGTTTTGTAAATCCTACTTACACTTCTTTACACGCTCGGCGCAGCCGGTGGTGTAGAACTTATTAAGGATTAATAGGCCAAGAGAGCCATGGACCGGGTATTGGTAGTGGATGACGACGTGGAACTCTGTGAACTGGTGAGGGAGTACCTCGAGCCGGAAGGGTTTCAAGTCGAGCTGGTGCACAACGGCAATCGCGGATTTGACCGGGCACGCTCAGCCGAACATGCGATCGTGGTGCTGGATGTGATGCTGCCAGGCCTAAGCGGTCTGGATGTGTTGCGCAAGCTGCGAGCTGCACATTCCGCCATCCCCGTGCTTTTACTGACGGCCCGGGGAGAAGACGTGGACCGAATCGTCGGGCTGGAGTTGGGCGCGGACGACTATTTGCCTAAGCCATTTAATCCCCGAGAACTAGTGGCACGGATCCATGCCATCTTACGGCGTACCAAGCAAGAGGGAGCGGAACATAAGCCGGGGCCGGTGGTGATCAGCGTCGGCGACGTCGAGTTGAATACCGGCACACGCACGGTGCGCCGTAACGGAACTACGGTTGAAGTAACGGCAGTGGAATTCAATTTGCTCGAGGTGCTGTTGCACGAGGCTGGCCGCGTAGTGACGCGCGAGCAGTTGGCGAAGGCGGTGCTCGGCCGGATGTTCTCGCCCTACGATCGCAGTATTGACATGCACGTGAGTAAGCTGCGCAAAAAGCTGGGCGGGGATGGGCATGGCGAAGAGCGCATCAAGACGGTGCGCGGGGTGGGCTACATCTACGCTTCATCGGCAGCCACCGGGAAGAGTGCCTGACGGATGCGAAGCATATTCCTCAAAATTTTTCTTTCATTCTGGTTAATTCAGGCACTGATCCTGGGACTAGCATTGCTGTTAGCCGAGCACCCGGCGGAGAGGGTGGTCTCCCGCTGGCGCTACATTTCTTCTGACGCGCTCAAGCATTACAACGAGACCGCGGCCTCATTCCTCGAGCAGGGCGGAATCAAGGCTGCTGATGAATATCTGCAGCAGCTGGAGAAGTCGGCGGACATGCAGTTTTTCTGGTTTGATTCCCAGGGCCGGGAGCTTTATGGGCAGGCGGCATCAACCCCAAAACGGGTCAGGCAGATGGCCGGGTTGGCCGGGCAGACCAACCAACCTCAGTTCGAGAACCGGTTTGACGCTACCCTGACGGCACAGGTAATGACTGCCAGCAGCGGGAAGGGTTACATCCTAGTGGCCAGAATGCTCCACGGGCACGGCCCGATGGCTTTCCGACGATCAACACGGGAACTTTTCTGGCACCTTAGTTTGGGAACGTTCATCTCCGGTCTGATTTGCTTCTGGCTGGCGCGCTATCTTACCGGGCCGATTGTGCGACTGCGGGCGGCGACCCAACAGTTGGCGAGCGGTGATTTTTCAGCAAGAGCGGCGGAGACCGAACGCAAGGACGAGATTTCGGAACTGGTGCACGATTTCAATCGCATGGCGCGGCGATTGGAAGCCTTGGTCAACTCTCAAAAACAATTGATGAGCGACATTTCGCATGAGCTGCGCTCACCGCTGGCGCGCTTGAATGTGGCCCTGGGACTGGCCCGGCAACGCGCTACCGAAGATGTGGGCAAGGCCCTCGACAGGATCGAACTGGAAGCGCAACGGTTAAATGATTTGATAGGAAAGCTGCTGACATTAGCCCGCCTGGAAAGCGGCGAGCAGACGCCCGAGCAGAGGAGGGTGAACATCCCTGATCTGCTAAAAGACGTGATTGGGGACGCCGATTTTGAGGCGCACAGCCGCAAATCGCGAGTGAGATTGGTGGAAATTGAACCGGCTGCCGAGGATTGCGAAGCTCTAGGTAGCCCCGGACTATTACGCAGCGCGTTTGAAAATGTAATCCGGAATGCGGTCCGCTATACGGCAGAGGGGAGCGAGGTTGAGATCCGATTGGGCTGCGAGGGAACGAATAGCGGGAACTTTGCCGTGATTACCATCCGCGACCATGGCCCGGGGGTCCCGGATGAAGAACTCAAAAACCTGTTTCGTCCTTTTTACCGAGTAGATGCTGCGCGTGAACGGCAAACCGGCGGCTCGGGGTTGGGACTGGCGATCGCTGAACGAGCAGTTCGCCTGCATGGCGGTACGATCAGCGCGGCCAATGCGCCGAATGGGGGTTTCGTGGTGGAGATCCGGTTGCCCGCTACGACTGTGCCCAGTCATGAAACTGTGCATCAATAGGTTGCAGTAATTCATCACATCACAATCGACAGCTGGGGGAGTAGTTGGTGGGTTAGAGAGCAAACAATGCAAACGAAAGACCTGTTGTTCGGCTTGGTGCTTCTCGCGAGCGGAAGCCTGCTAGGTTGCGGCAGCGCGGTGCAGAACTCATCCGCGCAGCAGCGCGGGAAAGGCGCGCAGCAGCAACAAGCAGTTTCTGTCGGCGTGGCGCTGGTGGAACAGCGTGATGTGCCTGTGTACCTGACTGGGCTCGGTTCAGTGACGGCGTTCAATACGGTGGCGATCAAGAGCCGTGTGGACGGACAACTGGTAAGGGTTGCGTTCCGGGAAGGCCAGGAAGTACGGCAGGGAGAATTGCTGGCGGTGCTGGATCAGCGTCCATTTCAGGTGGCCCTGGAGCAAGCACGGGCGACGCTGTTTCGAGATCAGGCACAACTGAAGAATGCACAATTGGATCTGGAAAGGTTCAAGGGGCTGGTCAACGCGGGAATCGTTTCCCGCCAACAGGTTGATACACAGACTGCCCTGGTGGGACAGCTGGAAGGAGCAGTGCACGCAGACCAGGCGGCTGTAGACAATGCCAAACTGAACCTGGTTTATACGCGCATCGTGGCGCCGATAAGCGGCCGAGTGGGGCTGCGAATGGTAGACGTAGGGAACATGGTCCATGCATCGGACCCGACTCCGATGCTGATCCTTACACAGTTGCAGCCGATATCTGCTGTCTTCACCCTACCTGAAGATCAACTGCCAAGTGTTGCCCAGCATATGCGCAATACTCCTCTTCGTGTGGAAGCCTACAGCCGAGATGACCGCACAAAACTTGCCACCGGCACTCTGCTCACGATTGACAATCAAATAGATCAAACGACTGGCACCGGCAAGCTAAAAGCGATTTTTACAAACGAGGAGCGAGCACTCTGGCCCAATCAGTTTGTGAATGTCCACTTGCTATTAGAAGTCCGGAAGAACAGCATTGTCATTCCCTCGGCGGGCGTTCAACGCGGCCCGGACGGGATGTTTACCTACGTGGTGAAACCAGACAAGACGGTTGAGGTGAGGCCGGTCTCGGTGGCGCTTACAGAAGGCGGCCTGGCAGCAGTAGCGCAAGGATTGAGGCCGGGGGAAATGGTGGTCACGGATGGCCAAGACAAACTGCAAGCTGGAAGCAAGGTGGAACCCCGAACTGGCAATACCGGTCACCTTAACGCGTCCTCCGCCCCGCCTACTCGCATCTCCGCGCCATGAGTCCGTCTCGGCTGTTTATTCTCCGACCGGTTGCGACCTCGCTGCTCACGATTGGCTTGTTGCTGGTGGGGTTTGTAGCTTACCGGCAGCTTCCAGTATCAGCATTACCAGAAGTTGATTACCCAACTATTCAGGTGATGACGTTTTATCCGGGAGCCGATCCCGATGTAATGGCGTCGTCTGTGACCGCGCCCTTGGAGCGGCAGTTCGGGCAAGTGCCAGGCCTGAGCCAGATGACCTCGACAAGCTCATTCGGAAGTTCGTTGATCACACTGCAATTCAGCCTCGATCAAAACATTGATGTGGCCGAGCAACAGGTCCAGGCAGCGATCAACTCGTCGGGAACGTATTTGCCGCGGGACCTGCCCAATCCACCCATTTACAGCAAGGTGAATCCGGCGGATGCACCGATTCTTACGCTGGCGCTCACCTCTGACACATTGCCACTCACCAAAGTTGAGGACCTCGCCGACACTGCCCTGGCGCAGAAAATTTCGCAGCTTCTAGGGGTGGGACTAGTCACCATCAGCGGCGGACAGAAACCGGCGGTAAGGATCCAGGCAAATCCGACAGCGCTGGCTTCGAATGGCCTCAGCCTTGAGGACGTGCGCACCTCTCTGGCGCAGGCGAATGTTGATCAGGCGAAAGGCGTGCTGGACGGCCCTCGCCAGTCTTTCACTATCGGCGCCAACGATCAGCTGACCTCGAGTAATCAATATCAATCGGTGATCATCGCCTACCGGAATGGCGCGCCGGTGAGGCTCGCTGACGTAGCCAACGTGATTGATGGCGCCGAGAATGCGAATCTGGCTGCGTGGATGAACGAAACACCGGCGGTGATCATGAACATCCAGCGCCAGCCGGGCGCGAACATCATCACGGTAGTGGACCGGATCAAGAAGCTGTTGCCTCAGTTGCAGTCTTCCCTTCCAGCATCCGTCAAAGTGCAGATTCTTACTGACCGCACGCAAACCATTCGGGCCTCAGTGCAGGACGTTCAGTTCTCTTTAATTCTCACCATCGCGCTGGTGGTGATGGTGATTTTCCTGTTTTTGAGGAATCTTTCGGCGACTGTAATTCCGAGCGTGGCAGTACCGCTGTCGCTTGTAGGCACCTTTGGAGTGATGTACCTGTTGGGTTACAGCCTGAACAATCTCACATTGATGGCCTTGACCATATCCACCGGCTTTGTGGTGGATGACGCCATCGTGATGATTGAGAACATCGACCGCTTTCTGGAGCAGGGCGATTCCCCGCTGGAGGCGGCGTTAAAGGGATCGGGGCAGATCGGGTTCACGATTATTTCGTTGACGGTGTCGCTGATCGCGGTGCTCATCCCGCTGCTGTTTATGGGCGACATTGTTGGGCGGTTGTTCCGTGAATTTGCGGTGACGCTGGCGGTCACGATTTTGGTGTCAGCGGCGATCTCGCTCAGCTTGACCCCGATGATGTCTGCCAAGCTGCTCAAGCCGAAGGGAACCCATCAATCGCTCTTTTATCGAGTTTCCGAGAATTTTTACAACCGCGTGGTCGAATTTTATGGACGCACGCTTAAGTGGGTGCTAGGTCATCAGACCGCGACTTTGGTGGTCACCTTTGCGACTCTGGTGTTCACCTTGCTCCTTTACATTGTGGTGCCGAAAGGCTTTTTCCCGGTGCAGGACACAGGCGTGATCCTCGGCATCTCGGAAGCGCCACAGACCGTGTCGTTTCGAGCCATGGCGGAAAGGCAACAGAAGCTCGCAAGCGTGATCCTGAAGGACCCCGATGTGGTCAGCCTATCTTCTTTTATAGGGGTGGATGGGGTTAACACCACGCCCAACAGCGGACGCATCCAGATCAACCTAAAACCGCGAAACCAGCGCAAGCCTTCAGCCTCGGAGATTATCCGCCGAATACAGCCTCAGTTGGCCAAGGAGGAGGGGATCACGCTTTACATGCAACCGGTGCAGGACCTGACGATCGAAGACCGGGTAAGCCGCACGCAATATCAATACTCAATCGAAGATGCTGACGCGCAGGAATTGGGAGTGTGGGCGCCCAAGCTCTTACAACAGTTGCGTAGCAAGCCTCAGCTGCACGACGTGGCCAGCGACCAGCAAAACGGAGGGCTGAGGGTGGAACTGGTGATCGATCGCGACACCGCGTCGCGGTTGGGAATTCTGCCGCAACAAATTGACGACACACTTTACGATGCCTTCGGCCAGCGACAGATCTCGACCATCTTTACGCAATTGAATCAGTATCACGTGGTGCTCGAGGCGGCCTCGAATTTCCAGCAAAGCCCGGACTCGCTCAAACAGATTTATGTTCGCTCGAACACGGGCGTGCAGGTGCCGCTCTCGGCTTTCTCGCATTTCGAGTCAACCAACGCGCCGCTTTCGATCAACCACCAAGGACAATTTCCGGTGGTCACGCTGTCGTTTAATCTTGCCCCCGGAGTTTCGCTGGGCGAGGCCACGAAGGTGATCGATCAGGCGGAGCGTGAGATTGGGCTGCCAGAAAGCATTCATTCGAGCTTCCAGGGAACGGCGGCGGCGTTTAGGAATTCACTTTCGACGGAGCCTTTCCTTATTCTGGCGGCGATTATCACTGTCTACATCGTTTTGGGTGTGCTGTATGAGAGCTACATTCATCCCATCACCATTCTCTCTACGCTTCCTTCCGCCGGCGTGGGCGCAATCCTCGCGCTATTGATAACAGGAAATGACCTGGGAGTGGTGGCGCTGATCGGCATTATTTTGCTGATCGGTATCGTAAAGAAAAACGCCATCATGATGATTGACTTTGCGCTAGAGGCGGAGCGCGTGGAGCACAAGGCCCCGGAAGAGGCAATCTTCCAGGCCAGCCTGTTGCGCTTCCGGCCCATCATGATGACGACCATGGCGGCGCTGCTGGGCGGGCTGCCGCTGGCATTGGGGAGTGGAACTGGATCGGAGTTGCGCCGGCCCCTCGGAATCACCATAGTAGGAGGACTTTTGTTGAGCCAGTTGCTCACGTTGTACACCACCCCAGTGGTTTATCTGGCATTTGACCGCATAGCGAGGCGCTTTTCGCGATTCCGGATTGGCAATCCCATCGAAGAGCCGGCAGAGGAATTGGTCCGAGGCGACTAGGCGATGAACATCTCCGCCCCATTTATCAAACGGCCGGTCGGGACATCGCTGCTGGCCGCGGCAGTACTGCTGGCGGGGGCGCTGGCTTTCAAGTTTCTTCCGGTTGCCCCGCTGCCGCAGGTGGAGTTCCCGGTAATCCAGGTGTCTGCGGGATTGCCGGGGGCGAGTCCGGAGACCATGGCCTCAGCGGTGGCCACGCCGCTGGAACGGCAGTTCGGCCGAATTGCGGGTGTTAATCAGATGACTTCGACGAGCCAACTAGGCTCGACAAGCATCGTGTTGCAATTCGACTTGAACCGCAACATAGACGCTGCGGCGCGCGATGTGCAAGCGGCGATCAATGCCGCGCGGAGCCAGCTACCCGCTAACCTGCCGAACAATCCCTCGTATCGAAAAGCAAATCCCGCCGATGCGCCAATCATGATTTTGGCAATGACGTCTGACGCCGTGACGCAGCCGCGGATGTACGACGCGGCCGATTCTATTCTGGCGCAAAAACTGGCCCAGGTTGAGGGCGTGGGGCAGGTATTTGTGGGTGGCGGCGCTCGCCCGGCGGTACGAGCAGAGATAAATCCGACCCTGGTGAACAAGCTCAACGTTTCGCTGGACCAGATTGCCGCGGCTCTGACGGCGGCGAACGCAAACCGGCCGAAAGGACAACTGTCTGACCGAAACCAGGCCTGGAGCATCGGAGCGAACGATCAGCTGTTCTTGGCCGAGCAGTACCGATCGTTAATCGTTGTGAATCGAAACGGCACAGCGGTGCGCCTGAGCGATGTTGCCGATGTTCAAGATTCCGTGGAAGACATTCGCAATGTGGGGCTGGCAAATGGAAAACCAGCGGTGCTCATCATTGTTTTTCGCCAACCGGGGGCAAACATCATCAGTACGGTGGACCGAGTGCGGAGCATGCTGCCGCTGCTCAGGTTGTCTATTCCGGCCGCGATTCACCTTGACGTGGTGTTGGACCGAACCATCACGATTCGCGCATCGGTCTCGGACATCGAGCGCACCATAATCATTTCTGTAGTTCTGGTGATTTTGGTGGTCTTTGTGTTTCTCCGCAGTTGGCGGGCCACGGTGATTCCCAGCGTTGCTGTACCACTTTCATTGGTCGGAACGTTTGGGGGGATGTACCTGCTGGGCTACAGCCTGGACAACCTGTCGCTGATGGCATTGGCGATCTCTACCGGCTTCGTGGTGGATGACGCCATCGTGGTGCTGGAGAACATTACTCGATACATCGAGGTTGGAATTCCGCCGGTGCAAGCGGCATTTCGCGGGGCGAAGGAGATCGGTTTTACCGTGCTCTCGATGAGCACGTCGCTGGTGGCGGTGTTCATCCCCATTCTTTTAATGGGTGGCCTGGTGGGCAGGCTCTTCCGTGAGTTCGCGGTAACCCTGAGCCTGGCGATTGGGGTTTCTCTGCTGGTCTCATTAACGACGACTCCGACCATGTGCGCCAAGTTCTTGCGTCCGATGAGCGAGGAACAGCACGGCAGGATCTACGATTTCAGCGAGCGAATCTTTGCGGGAATTCTTGGAATTTATCGGGGAAGCTTGCGCTGGGTGTTGCGGCATCAACCGCTAACGTTGTTTATTACGGTTGCAACCGCTTGTTTAAGTGTGTACCTGTACATCATTGTCCCGAAGGGATTTTTCCCGCAGCAGGATGCCGGCCGGATCGGCGGTTCCATCATCGCTTCACAGGACATCTCATTTGCCGCCATGAAACAGAAGATGATTCAGTTCGCTTCCATCGTGGTGAAGGACCCAGCGGTGGAAACCGCGGTTGGCTTTGCGGGAGGAAACACCGCGGCAAACAGTGGACGCATGTTCGTCACCCTAAAGCCGCTTTCAGTCCGTAAGGTAAGCGCTGACCAGGTGATTAGCCGTTTGCGAAGGAAGCTAACCGTAGTGCCAGGCGCGACACTATTTCTGCAGGCCGCCCAAGACCTGACCATAGGGGGACGGCAGAGTAGCGCACAGTTCCAGTACACCCTGCAGGGGGAGCACTTGAGCGACCTTCTTGTATGGGCGCCGCGCCTGCTGGACAAGATGCGCAAGCTGCCTGAACTGCGCGATGTGAACAGCGACCAGCAGGACAAGGGGCTTCAGGCCAGAGTCGTGGTGGATCGTGATACCGCGTCGAGGTTGGGAGTTAGTTCGGCGGTGATTGACAGCACCCTCTACGATGCCTTCGGACAGCGACAAGTCTCCACTATGTACCGGCAGTTGAACCAGTATCACGTAGTCATGGAAGTGGACCAGCGCTTCGCGCAGGATCCGGAGGCGTTGCGAGAAATCTATGTGCCCTCTTCGAGCGGCGTTGCGGTTCCACTTTCGGCCTTCGCCCATTTTGAGAATTCGAATACAGCGCTAGCGGTGGCCCACCAGGGACAGTATCCCGCGGTAACGATCTCTTTTAATCTTGGGCTGGGCGTTTCTCTTAGCCAGGCGACACGCGCGATTGAAAACGCGCAGCGTGCCATCGGATTTCCAGGAACTATTCACCCCAGTTTTCAGGGAACGGCGGCGGCATTTCAGTCTTCACTTGCCTCCGAACCGTTGCTGATTCTGGCGGCCTTAGTGACGGTTTACATCGTGCTCGGGGTGCTGTACGAAAGCTACATCCATCCCATCACGATTCTTTCGACGCTTCCCTCTGCAGGAGTGGGCGCAATCCTGGCATTGTTGCTGACGCGCAATGAGCTGAATGTGATCGGGCTGATTGGCATTATTTTGCTGATTGGAATCGTGAAAAAGAACGCGATCATGATGATTGATTTCGCGCTTGAGGCGGAACGGCACGAGGGCAAATCGCCGGTGGAAGCGATCTATGAAGCCTGCCTGATGCGCTTTCGCCCCATCATGATGACGACCATGGCAGCCATGCTTGGCGGGCTGCCGTTGGCGTTGGGGATGGGCACGGGGTCGGAGATGCGAAGGCCGTTGGGCATCACCATCGTAGGCGGTCTGATCGTTAGCCAGGCGTTGACGCTGTTCACCACCCCGGTCATTTACTTGTACCTGGATCGGCTGCGTTTGCGGATGAGCAGCCGGCGGTCGGGAGTGCAGCAGCTAAGTCCCGTTCCGAACACGAGTCCGGGGGACTAACAGTGGGTAATTATCGAAGTCCGCCACTTGGCGTCAGCAGAAAGACATGCGTCGGCCCGGCGTGCATTTCGTCATCCATGTCAGTCTGGCGGTCGCGGGCGAGGTCATGGTGGAAGCCGCCGATGGCAACTATCTGGCCACGATCGTTGATTCGGAGTGCAGAGGTCAAGACGACGTCTAGAGTTGGGGAAATCAGGCTGTTGAGGTCCCGCATTCCAGATTTCCTGGTCCAAATGAAGGCGCGGGAACCGAGTGAAGTTTGGGAGGCGCCCACCACCTCCTGCGAGCTGTTTACGTCGAGGGCCTGGCTGAAACTACTCCCCGCCAACGAACCGATGTCCTCCATGCCCGCCTCTTTGCTCCACAGAAAGGCATGAATCGCACCCAACCCCATAGAAGTACCCACTACATGACCCGCTTGATTGATGCGCAGCGCTTCGCTGGAGACGTCGCCGGGCAAAGTGCCGAGGTCCACCATCCCCGACCTCCGGTTCCATAGAAAGGCGTGTTTTCCGGACGAACTGGAGGAAACACCGACCACGTCACCAGCATTATTGATGGCGTAAGCCTGACTCATATCGCCACCGGGTAGTGTCCCCAGACTGTGTATCCGTGCATGCTTCGACCAGATGACAGCGCGTACGCCCCGCGACCCACTGGAGTAGCCGACGATCTCCCGAGAATTATTAATGGAGAACGCCCGACTGGCATTGTCACCGGCCAAGGTACCGAGATCTTGTATGCCGCCTTTGTGGGTCCAAACGAAGGCATGCACCGATTTACCGCCGTTCGAATCGCCAACAACCACCCCTGAATCGTTGACGGCGAAACCCTCGCTGTATTCTCCTCCGGGAAGCGTGCCTAAATTGAGCATGCCTTGCTCTGCCGTCCACACGAAAGCGTGAGTGTCGCTTCCGTGCGTGAGACCCGAGCTGCCGACCACTATGTTGGCTAGGTTGTCGGCATGACGTCCGAGGCTGCTGTTGTTGGCTGCTCCTTTGATTTCAATAACGGTGTAGGTGTCAGCTGCAAAGGAGATCCTGCAACATGCGAGCAAGAGGAATGTGATCAAGATCAGCCGGGACTTGCGATCTAAGTCAGGTTTCATATCACCCCATTCACCTTAAGTGCAGGATCTTGGCGACTGATGGCACTCCGTTACCGTCTAAGAGGAACAGCATGTAGTGACCGACCGGCGCGAGATTGGCATTTTGGGTTACGGTGACGTACAGTCCCCCCGAAGCCTGACTGAATTTGAGAAAACTAATGCGTTGATTCGCGTTGAAGCTATGGGTGACGGAGCCGATCCGGACCAAGCTTACCTTTGCGATGCTGCCTGGGTTTGCAGTCCCAACAAAAAAGGTCTGACCTCTGCGTATTCTGGCCGGCGCAGAGGAGATATTCGGTCTTGTTCCTTTGAAAAGATAAGGCGGTGAAAAGATCTCCGCACTGGCAACATTACCACCCGCGGAGAGAACACGTCCGTCCGGCAGGAGTAAGGCAATGGAGTGGTATCCGCGATAGACACTCAGACTGGCCAGAGTCTGCCAACTCTCGGTTGTTGGATTCCACAATTCGGTGGGATAGACGGGAGCGGACGAATTATCGAACCCCGGGCCGCCGCTGCCCCCGGTCACCAGCACCGTGCCATCCGGAAGCAGCGTGGCATTGCTCTGCCGGCGCGCATGCGTCATGGGCGCGGTATAGCGCCAAGCGGGAAAGGAATCGTAGAGATTGATTACTTCGGCGGTTGCGGTGGGCGGGTCGCCTCCCCCGGCTAGCAGGATTTTGCCACTGTCATACATCACGGCAGGGCCGTAATCACGGGTCCCGTAGTTGCTCACCGGGCCGGTGCTCCACGCGCCTGTTCCGTTTGTATCGAGATACCTCGTCTGGCGAGTGGGCCCGGCATAGAACACGCGTCCATCGGGCGCGACAAACATTTCGGGATAAAGAGGCAGGAGCAGTTGCGCCGTGGTGAGGTTGCGCCACGAATTGCTCGATACTTGCCAGACTTGCGACAGCGGGTTGTGACCGATGGTGCTGTTGACTTCGCCGGAAACAACTAGCTCATCGCCATTCGCAAGAGTGATGTTAGTGGGATACCAGCGGGCATCACTCATGGCCGGCAGCGAACTCCAGCTATCATTGCTGGGATCGTAGAGTGATGCATAAGGAAGTCCGAACCCGCTCGCAACGTGCCCACCAGTAACGAGTAACCGGCCGTCGCCGAGAAAAGAATGGCCGGTACAAAAAATGTTGTAGCCGACGTGAGAGACAGCAGTCTGCGTGCCCGAGACTGGGTCCCACAGCGTGGGATTGTCTCCTGCCGCCCATGATGGCCACCACAGCACCTTTCCGTTGGGAAGCAGAGAAATATGAGTTGCGATATAAGGCCACGACAATACCGGAGTCCATTGCCCGACGGTTGATGGACCCTGCCCCCAGGCGCGCGGAATCGCGGTAACGAGCATGACACAAAAGACCATACCCAGCCATGCGCGCCTTAGTAGAAGATCCACTCCAATTGAGAGCGGGTGGTGAACGGACGTTCTTTCACTCGGACGAGTGGGAGCGGCCAGACTTTCTAGTAGCATGACTGACTCCGGACAATGACGTACAGCAACGCTTTTCACTGATTCGGATTACACTCGGATCGCTGCTCTGATTAGTCGCGGGAGATGGGGAACGAAGCGCGCCATAGATCCCGTTGCCGTGCTTGCATCTACAGATGGCCAAATTCAGCAACTTACGAGCAGGATTATATGCGAGTTACCTGGTTAAAACACAAGTTATTGTTTATTGTTCCACAAGTTATTGTTTATTGTTTATGTTCCGGATATGCAAACCTTTGCATACCGGCAATGAATTGCGCAGGTAAATCCAACGCGACGCCCACCCGTTTCGCGGAGAACGCGAAATGGATGGGGCGCCAGTGTCGAGACACCAGTCGTTCGGCGGTCTGTCTTGTTCGCGTAGCGCCGAAGATTGATGAAAAGCTTCCTCGTTTGTACAATCCATACTCGAAATTCAGACTGAAATAAAGGCTACAACCCGCGATGAGACGCAAACTAGACCTTCTGTTGCTGAGCTGCATGCTGGTGATGACCGGCGTTGCCGTCGCGCAGGATCTGCCCGTTGCCAAGCCCGAGACGGTGGGACTGTCGTCAGAACGGCTGGAGCGAATAGGAACGGCGGTCCAGCGCAGCATCCACGAGAAACGAATCGCAGGTGCAGTCACATTGGTGGCACGGCGCGGCCATGTGGTGTGGTTCAAACCGCAAGGAATGGCGGACCGAGAGACCGGCAAGGCGATGAGGCCGGATACGATGTTCCGGATCTGCTCCATGACCAAGCCCATCACCAGTGCGGCGGTGATGATGCTTTACGAAGAGGGCCGCTTCCTGCTCGACGATCCGGTATCGAAATACCTGCCCGAATTCAAAAACCCGAAGGTGCTAGTGAAACCGGCGTCGGGCGAGTCCTATTCAATCCCAGCGAGCAAAGAGATTACGATCCGCGATCTCTTAAGGCACACCTCAGGGCTGACTTATCATTGGAATCCTGATTTGGGACCCATGTACAAGAGCGCGAATGTCGCGCACGGGCTTCTGCCATATGACGGCACTATCGAGGACAGTGTTAAACACCTGGCGGCGATTCCCCTGCTTTTTAGTCCGGGTGATCGTTGGGAATATAGCCTGGGGGTAGATGTACTGGGGCGGTTGGTGGAGGTTGTTTCCGGAAAGCCGCTCGACGAATTCTTGCGCACTCGCATCTTCGAACCACTGGGTATGAAGGACACGTATTTCTATCCGCCTGACAACAAGAGGGAGAGAATGGCAACGGCCTACACCTACTATGAGGACAAGGGCCTCAATCGCTTTCCTGAGACACCAATCACCGAAGGATCGTTCACCTATTCCGCCGATTATCCGTACAGCGGGCCCAAGAAACTGTTCTCCGGCGGAGCCGGGCTGGTATCCACGGCTGCGGACTACGCGCGCTTTTGCCAGATGATGCTGGATGGCGGAAAAGTTGGAACCGCACACGTTTTGAGCCGCAAATCGGTTGAACTGATGACCCACGATCAACTCGGAAAGATCAGTCCTGATCAAGGCTTTGGACTTGGTTTCGGAGTGGATGGCATCAAAGCGCCGCTCGCCGAACTGGGATCGCCGGGAGAATACAACTGGGGCGGCTTCTTCTACACGGCGTTCACAATTGACCCGAAAGAACAGATGATCGTGATTTTTATGGGGCAGTTGCATCCCACGGGAGACTTGACCCTTGACAAGCAGGTGAATGAATTGGCGTATCAGGCGATTGTTGATTGAGGGTGGTTGGAAATTGTCTTTGGGTTACAAAACTTTACGTAGCAAAGCGCATCGACTCCGACCTTCCATACATCTTCTATAGCGACTCCTTGCGAGTCAATCTGGCAAAGCGAAGGGGAGTGGGACCAATTGCCTCCCTGCATAGATCCTGCTCCCCTTTATCGCCGCGATATTGCCAGAATCAAACCTGATTCCCTGGCTACAGCACAATAAACAGAGACAACTTTAGTCGGAGGCGTGTGGCAGGGGTGCAGCTACGGTCTCCAATTCGTGCCGGCCGCTCTCGTGGGGGCTGAGGTAGAAGTGCACCGCGGGGGTAATGATTAAAGACAAGACCATAGAAACAACAATGCCGCCGATGACGGAAATGGCGAGGGGTTGAAGCATCTGCGATCCCGCTCCCAAGGCAAAGGCCAGGGGGAACATGCCTGCCATGGTGGCCAGAGCGGTCATCAGGATGGGGCGCAAGCGGCGCCGGCCAGCCTGAATCATGGCATCTTCGACCGGGAGTCCGGCCGCGCGGAAGCGCTGGTCAGCATCGAGTAGCAGGATGCCGTTCTTGGCCACGATACCCACCACCATGATCAGCCCCATAAAAGAAGAGATGTTGAAGCTGGTTCGAGTGATCAGCAGTGCAATGAAGACACCAGAAGTTGAGAGCAAGGCCGAGGACAAAATAGCAATCGGAGCAGCAAAGCTGCGGAATTCAAATAACAACACAATAAAGACCAGCACGACGGCCAGCACCAGCACCATCACCAGGTCCTTGAATGAGCGCTGCTGCTCTTGATAGGTGCCGCCGTACTCGACCCGTATGGCCGCTGGAAGATGCAGATTGGCAATGGCCTTCTGCACGGCAGCAATGCCACTGCCCAGGTCGCGACCTTCAAGTCGAGCGGTGACAGCCACGTTGCGCTGCAGGTTCTCGCGCCGGATTTCGGTCTGACCGGGCATCTCCGTCAGAGTGGCAAGCGAACCCAAAGTGCCGGTCTTGCCACTGGAACTGACAAGCAGGGTATTCTTCATCGCGTCCAGGGATTGGCGGCTCTTGCCGGGAAAGCGCACGCGAATGGTGTATGCGCGGTCGTTAGCGATCAATGGAGTCTGTGCTGGTTCGCCCTCTAGAACCGCGGCAGCGTCGAGGGCCACTTCTTCGGGCGTGAAACCAGCACGAGCGGCGACGGCGGGATCAATCTGGAAGAGCACGGCCGGGCCACTAATGGTGTTGTCAATCCCGTTGAGCACGTCTACAACCCCGGAAATCTTCTGAATCGAATCCCCGATCTTGGGCGCCCACTCACGCAGCAAAGCCGGATCCTGGGCAAAGAGCTTGATCTGAATGGGCTCAGGAGCGCTGGTCAGGTCTCCGATCATGTCCTGAAGCAGTTGGATGAATTCAGTATCGAGCGCGGGCTCCTGCTGGGCAATCTGCGCGCGTGCTTCAGCAATGATTTCATCAACCCCGCGGCTGCGCTTCTGTTTTAGCTTTACGGAAATATCGCCGGTATTTGCCTCGGTAACGGCGGCAAGACCAAGTTGCAGACCAGTACGCCGGGAAGTGTTCTCTACCTCGGGCATGGAGCGCAGGATCTCCTCCACGTGAGTGATTACGCGATTGGTCTCCGCCAAAGAACTACCAGCGGGCATGATGTAGTCGAGGATGAAGCCGCCCTCGTCCATGGCTGGGAGAAGATCGGTGCCGAGCAGCTTGTAGCAGCCGAAGGAAGCGACAATCAGGAGGGCGCTAAGGCCGAGCAACCATCGAGGACGCTCGAGAGAAAAGCGCAACCAGCGCTCATAGAACTGGACTACACGAAGAAAACGGCCCTTGAGTGAAGCTTCTTCCGCGGCAAATAGCCGCTGGGCCGAGAGCGTACTGCCGTCACCGTTCCCGGCGTCGGGAAGCTCTTCGCCACCGTCTCCGGACCGGCGCTTTGCGTGGATGAAATATTGACTGAGATTAGGGGTCCAGGTCAGTGCGAGTATGAGGGAGGTCAACAGCGAGACAGCAACCGTCACGGCCAACGCGCGGAAAAACGAACCCGTTACACCGGTGATGGTTATCAGGGGCAAAAAGACGACGATCGGTGTGATGGTTGAGCCCACCAAAGGAGTAGTAATTTCGCGGAGGGCGCTGTGGATTGCCTCCAGACGCGGCTGCCCGGCATCACGATGCAGGACGATGTTCTCCACCACCACGATGGCGTCATCAATCACTAGTCCCACGGCGGCGGCAAGTCCACCCAAAGTCATAAGATTGAAGCTCTGGCCGAGCAGCTTCAGGGCGATGAACGTAACTGCAACGGTGACCGGAATTACCATGCCCGCAACAACCGATGTCCCCCAATCGCGCAGGAAAACAACGAGAATAACGGAAGCCAGAATCAGTCCGAGCAGGATGGCATCGCGAACACTCTTGATGGATTCGCTCACGATGATGGACTGGTCATAAAACGGCTCGATGGTGATGCCGGGCGGCAGCTCGCGGCGTATGCGATCCACCTCGGCATGTACTTCTGTAGCAACCTGCACCGTATTACTGGCGGGCTGGCGATTGATATTCAGCAATACGGCCGGCTTGCCATTGGCGGTGACAATCGTGTAAAGCGGTTTTACATTGGCTTCTACGTTGGAGACGTCGCCGACGTGAACTGGAATTCCCGCCTGCGTAGTTTTGACCACGATGCTCGCGATCTGGTCAGCACTGCGAACCTGTCCGCTGATCAATCCCAAGTAGAGTTGATGATTACTCTCCATCAAACCGGGTGAATCTATGAGATTGGTGCGGCGCACAGCTTCGAGCAGATCTGTGACGGTGACTTGTGCCTCTAGCAACTTGGCGGGATCAGGAACAATGTGAAACTCCGGTTGTTGGCCACCCTGGACCACGACGGTAGCGACCCCATCCAAACGGTTTAAGCGCGGCTTGAGCTCGTAATTTGCCAATTCCCACAGTTGGGTTTGCGGTACCTTCTGGGCCCTTAAGGCATATCCCATGATGGGAAAAGCGGCAAAGGTCAGGCGATTGCTGCGGACCTCAGCAGTAGATGGCAAAGAGGAGCGTATCCGTCCCACGGCCGCATCTACCAGCTGAAGGGTCTGGAACATGTCCACCTTCCAGTCGAAGAACAAATCAATCTCAGCAGAACCGCGGCCGGTGATGGATTGCACACGCTGCAGCCCAGGGACGCTGTTTACAGCCTCTTCCACAGGACGGGTGATAGTGACCATCATCTGGTCAATAGGCATCACCCCGTTATCAATGCCGATAACGATGCGAGGAAAATTTGTTTCCGGGAAAACTGCGATAGGAATGGTGAGCGCCAGGTAACCACCGACTAGCGCCAGAGTGATGATCAGAAAGATGATGGACTTGGAATGGTAGGAGAACCAATAGTTGGATTCCCTGTTCTCGTGATTGCCGCTTTCAGTTATGGAGGTGAGGCGCATGGGTTGGCGTTATTTCTCGTCCTTGGCGTCCTTTTCGTCTTTGCCAGCGTCCCCTTTTTTGGGCTTGTCTGGTTCAGCATTTTGAGCGCTTGCTGCCTCGATGCGCACCTTAGTGTTATCGGGCAAGCCATAAGCACCAACCGTAACTACCCGCTCGCCAGGTTTCAGACCTTCTGCGATCTGCAATTCATCCCCCTGCTTTACGCCGGGCTTTACATCGCGCTGGTGCGCCCGGCCGTCATCGCCCACCACCATGACGGAGGTAGTCCCGTCGGATTCGGTGAGAAGCGCGGTGGCCGGAATGGTCACTGCATTGGGAAGAACTTCCGCCAACATTGAAACCTGCACGCTGGAGCCGGGTTTGAGCTGTCCCTTCGGGTTTCGCGCTTGCACCCAGACCTCAACCGTCGTGCTATTGGGATCGAGTGCCGGGCTGACTACAGTGACTTTGCCTTTCAATTCGTCCTCCACGCCGGCGGCGGTAATGGTTCCCGGGTCACCGACTTTGAGGAGCGCCGCTTCTTCCTGGGGGATATGCGCCTTGGCAATGACCGACGAAGTATCCATCACCATGAGCAGGGGCATGCCTGCCGCAGGCGTTTCGCCCGGGTAAATCGGACGATCAGTGATAAGGCCGTTGATGGGACTGCGTATTTCGGAGTAACTCAAGAGGGCTGCTGCGCCCTGATATTTTCCTTTTGCAGCAGTAAGCTGCCCCGTGGCAGCCTTCAAGGCTTGCGCGTGGCTGACTTTTAACAGTGCTTCCAAGTGCTGATGGGCTATGTCGTATTGGCTTTTTGCCTGGGCCAGCGCGACCCGAGCCTGGTCTAAATCCTTCCGCGGCAGCGCACCTTGTTCGAAGAGCTTCTGCCGGCTCTCGAAAAGTTTTTCCTCGGCATCGAGGTTCTGTTTGGCTGTGCTCTCGTCCAACTCGGCCTTGCGCATTTCTTCGGGAATGCTGGCGCCGGTAGAAGTGGTGTAAGAAGCCTCGGCTTGCTCGTACTCTCCCTTGCTCTGAACGGCGCCGGCGGAGAGATCACGGTTTTCAAGGACGGCGAGCAACTGGCCAGCACGAACGTGATTCCCCCGATTGACGTAAAACTTTCGGACGGGAGCGGTGATCTTGGGCACTATGGCTGCCTGGTGCAGGGGGAACAAGACGGCCTCCGAGGTTACGGTGCGCTGAATGGTCTTCTGCTGCGCCGCGGCGGCTTGCACGTTGACAACAGGTTCTGGCGGCTTTTCCTCGCCCGAACAGCCCGACCAGGCAAGAACCGCCAACATAATTCCGATTGCCGAGATGCAGGGGAACAATCGTCTTTCGTGGCCGATGGTTAGCACTGCGCGATTTTGAGTTTTATTCATGTGGTTTTCAGAAGGTTCCGGTTAGCGTTTGCAAGTTGGCGAGCGCCAGCCGGAAGCGGGCCTGACCATCGTCATACGCGTTGCGCGCCACGGTCAACGTATTCTGCGCGTCCACCACTTCAAGCACGGTGGCTTCCCCGCCCTGATACCGCAAAGTGGTCAGCCGCAAGCTCTCGGCGGCCAGCTCTGCAGAACGCGCCAATGACTCTAGTTCGGCGCGTGCAATCTGTGCCTCGCTATAGAAGGTACGCAAGTTGGCGAGCAAAGTCCGCTGGGCGGCGCTCAACTCGACGCGCGCGAGACGACGGCGCAAGTCGGCTTGCTTGACCTTGCTTTGGGTTGATCCCCAATTCCAAATCGGTAGAGTCAGGGAGGCAGTCGCTGCATAGCCGAGATTTCTTCTGCCCTCAAAATCGCGAACCGCAAACTGGGGAGCGTCAATTCCGTAAAAATAATCGAAGGTGAGCGCTGGTAAATACCCGGCGCGGGCGGCAGTGACCTCGCTATTTGCCGCGCGCAGGCTATAAATAGCCGCCTGCAAATCCGGATTCTTACGACCAGCCAGGGCTTCAACTTCAGCGAACGGCAGCAGCGGATCTGGCAATCGCAGGTCGTCAACCACACTGAAGTTTTCCGTAAAGTTGGGGAACAACAAGACGGACAATTCCAGCCGGGTCCTCTGCATTGCCAGCTGTGCTTCCTGAAGGTCGCGCTGTACTTGCTGATACTGAATTTCCGCTTTCACAACGTCGGAATGCGCCACTTCCCCGCCCTGCTCCAATTGCCGGCTGATGGTAAAGAAGCGCTGACCCTCACTGGCGGCCTGTTGAGCGGTCCCGTATTTTCGTTGCGCCACCACCATGGCATAGTAGGTTTGAACCACTGTGACCACCAAACCGCGAGCTGCGATTTGTGCCCGGGCTTTGGCAACTGCCTCGAGGGCCTGGGTGCGGCGGAAGTCGGCAAAATCCACTACCGAAAGCACTTGGTGCGCGTTGCCTTGGGCGAGGTATTCGTGCACGCCATTGTTAGCGATGAAGCGTCCAGGGCCGCCGGGAATACCGTTTCCCTGGGTGTAGAGATATTGCATGTTGTAGTTGACGCTGGGCAGCAGCAGGGCGCGGGCTTGAACTTTGTCCTCGTGGGCCAGCCCCTGATCAGTGAGCGCGGATTGAAATTGCGGACTGTTGGCCTTGGCCCGCTGGAGGGCGTCCTGCAAAGTCAAGACCAGCGGTTGATCGGGATTCTGCGGCGATGAGGAAGCAGTTTGGCCGGTGGCAGCGGACAACACAGTGGGTTGCGCGGTTTGCGCCGAAACCGCAACGGCGCTCAAAATGAGCGCGACTGTTCCAGTCAGGACTTTTGGTAAGCATTTCTGCACTTGCCTGTCTCCTCGCGAGGCCTCGGTTGGCTGCAGTCGCCGAAATACAGCAACACTGTACAGTGCCACGGATTAAGGAAAGCTTAAGCGAAAGTGAAACTTCGTTAAGCTATGCCAGTGATTTAGAAGCCCAAAAGAACAGAGAGATGCAGAAACGGGCGACTGAGACGGTGTCATCCAGACAACCGATGGTGCAATTTCTTGCACAAGAGATTAGGTTATGCGAGGGAATCTTCGGTGACGGAAACGGGCTCACGATTGGCATTCGGCTTTGCATCGCGAACCAGCGGCAATTGTACCGAGATCCGGGTCCCTTGACCGAGAACGCTGGAGGCGGTGATGTTTCCGCGGTAGGCGTCCACGATCGCCTTAGCAATAGCGAGGCCCAGGCCGAAACCACCGGTTGCTCGAGCGCGCGAAGGATCGCCGCGTCGAAAGCGCTCAAAAATATACGGCAGTTGGTCGGGCGCTATGCCCACTCCGGAATCTTCCACACTGACGCATGCCGATACGGTTTCGACTTCAAGGCGCAAGCGCACAGCAGATCCTGCGGGGCTGTGTTGAATTGCATTCTCCAGCAGATTCACCCAAACCAGCTCCAGGTCGGCGGGATCGGCGGGTAGCTCGGCGGTGCCGTTAGCCACCAGCTCGACCTTAACGTCTCGCGAAGCAGCCAGGGACTTGATGCGCGCGATCGCCATCTCACAGGTGGAAGTAATGTCGGTATTGTCGAACTGACCTTGGAGTCCTTCGGCGGCCCACTGCTCGGCGCGGGCGAGGCGAAGCATGCGGTTGAGCAGATCTTCGAGGCGTTCCACGTCTTCGAGGAGCTGCTGCAGCCCCTCCCGATACTCCTGAGGCGAGCGCGGGGATTGCAGCAAGGACTGGAAGGTGGATTTCACAATCGCGACGGAGGTCTTGAGTTCATGGGCTGCGTCGGCCAGAAATCCACGTTGCTGAGTAAAAGACTTTTCCAGTCGGGCAAGCACAGTCTGGATCGCCTGGGTGAGTGGGGCCAATTCGGGAGCGTCAAGTGCCTCCGGAGAAGGGCGGAATTCCCAGTTGCTCACGGAAATTGAGCCCGCTCGGCTGGCCAGGTCGCGCAGGGGGGATAGCCCGCGCCGCAAGGCCCAGGAAGCAAGAAACCCGGTAAGCGCCAGAATGAAGATACTCGCACTGGCCACACCGAAGCCCACCTCCGCCACTTCGCGATCAATCGCAAGGGTCGGAGCAGCATAGATCACGGTTAGCGTGGCATCCGGCATTCCGACAATCTCCGGCTGGGGATCGCGGATAGCAAGATTGCGCAGAACTACCGCGCGATAGGGGACACCGTTCCACTTGAAGTTCTTGGTCCGACGCGAAGCAAGCTTCTGGGGAAGGGCGGAGTTGAAATTCTGCGTGTGGTTTTCAAAACCTAGCCTTTCGCTGGTGATCTGATACATGTCAGGATGAGCAGGGTCGGAGGGGGCCGGCGACTCGTCCGCATCAAATAACAATTTTGTCTGGCTTTTGGGGGCGTAGTAGGCCAGGGCCGCCACTCTATGAGCGCGGCCTTGCAAGTTCAGGTCGAGACCGGAAAGCAATTCCTCGCGAAGATACAGCATCCCGACCAGAACGAGGCCGATCGCCAGCAGAAATTGAGAGCCGACGACAACTGCGGTCAAGCGTCCGGTCAGTGAAAGTTTCTTCAAGGTAACGATCCTGTTGCGTTATGTCGCTGATGCACTTAGGCGCGTAGCGAATAGCCCTGTCCGCGCAAGGTGTGGATCAACTTCACGGTCGCGCCATCATCTATTTTACGGCGCAGCCCGGAGATATAGACTTCGATGACATTGCTGAACTTCTCCCAATTGTAGTCGTATAAGTGCTCCAGCAATTCGGTCTTGGAAACCACGGCGCGCGGGCGATGCGCCAAGTACTCCAAGACCCGATATTCCATAGGTGTAAGCGTGATGTTCTTTCCGGTGCGCCGCACCGAGCGTTCTACGGTGTTTACCTCCAGGTCGGCTACTGCGAGCAGTGGCGAATGCTGGTCTTTGCCGCGACGCACCAGCGCTTTAGCGCGGGCCATGAATTCGCCGAGGTCGAAGGGCTTGGAAAGATAGTCATCGGCGCCGGCATTTAGCAATCGGACAATAGATTCCTTTTCGTCCCTGGCAGTCAGCACCAGAACCGGGGTCTTGTAGCCCTGTTTGCGAAAACGTTGCAAGAGTTGGAGACCGTCGAGCTTGGGAAGCATCAGATCGAGCACGATCAGGTCATAAGAGCCGGATTCCGCCATGAAGAGACCGTTCTCGCCGTCTAAAGCAATGTCAACCGCCCAGGAGGCGTTGTCTTTCAAGCTGCGAGCGATGTTCTCGGCTAGTCGGTGTTCATCCTCTATGACCAGGACACGCATGGTTTCTGTGACCTTACTTGCATTATCCGGCTGTGAAAACGTTCATTCAAGCAGACAAAGGCTACTTGGGTGAGGCTTAAGCTTTGCTTAATGACGTAAATCTTAAAAAGACTGTAACCATGGGTGTGCCGCAAGAAATTACAATGGGTGTTTTAGATCGTCCCGCGATGAAATACCTTGTGAACTCTCTCCTGTTGACTGCCCTGCTTGCCAGCGGAATCGCGCGTGCTCAAAACGACCCCGGGGCGGCATCGTACGAGATCACGGGAAACGTCCGGGATCCCTCGGGCGCCGCGATTGTTGGAGCACAGGTGACACTGAACCGGGCCGATGGCAAACAAGTGGGCCAAACCTCGAGCAAAGATGCCGGCACATTCCGGTTCATCAGCGTGGCCCCCGGCGCTTACCAGGTTGACGTGCAGCAGGAGGGCTTTCGCGAGACAAAGGTGAAAGTTACGGTTGGATTGAAGGCCCGCAACTCCATTAATGTGGTCATGCCCCTTGCGGTAGTGAGCCAGGAGTTTACGGTGACGGCAACTGGTGGCTCGGCCCCCCAAGTGAGCACGGAGATTTCCGAAAACCAGAATGCGAACTCGATTGACCGTGCCGCGCTCGATCGCGTACCGGTATTCGATCACGATTATGTCACTATGCTCTCCCGATTCCTGGACGACAGCGCGCTGGGCACCAATGGCGTTACGCTGGTGGTGAATGGCGTAGAGGCAAACGGCCCGGGCATGACCCCTTCCGCGGTACAAGAAGTGAAGATCAACCAGGATCCTTACTCCGCCCTATTTTCGCGTCCGGGGCGCGCGCGACTCGAAATAATTACGAAACCAGGAACCCCGAATTTTCACGGTACGGTCAACTTGCTGTTCCGCGACTCTCTATTTGACGCCCGCAATCCGTTCTCTGTAGTAAAGCCCTCGGAACATCGGCAGTATTACGAAGGGTCGCTGAGTGGCCCGCTCGGCCACAGCAAGAAAACCAGCTTTCTGCTTTCGCTGGACCGCGACGTGGACGATGATCAAGCGATCGTGGTCGCGCAGGGACCGAGCGGGCCCATCACGCAAAACGTGCCCATGCCCACGCACCACTTTTTTGGCTCGGGGCGTGTGTTTCACGATTTTGGCAGCGCCGACCAGTTCTGGATTGGGTACTCATACGAAAAGCAAAGCGAGCGAAATCAGAACGTAGGAGGAACCGTTTTGCCGGAGGCTGGAACCAGGCAGGTGTTTCAGGAACACGAAATCAACGTCAGCTACCGGCACGTGTTTTCTCCCAAAATGCTTAACCAGTTGCGGTTCCTGGTCGGCCATTACGATCGACCGGTGATCAGCCTGAGTGCGGCGCCGGCCATCGTAGTGGCAGGCGCATTCACCGTCGGGGGCGCCCAGGCGGATGGCAGGCGAACCGAGTACCACTTTGATGGCACTGACATACTCACTTATGTCAGCGGCAAGCATGAACTGAAGTTTGGCGTAGATATTCCGGACATCAGCCGACGCGGGGAAGACAACTTTACCAATTTTGGCGGGACCTACTCCTTCGCCAGCATCGCGGACTACATAGCCCGGCGGCCGTCTTTCTTCGTGCAGCAGAGGGGCCAGGGACACCTGGTTTTTCTGGAAGAGAATTTTGCCGGAGTTATTGAAGACAAGGTCCGCTTGCGGCCGAATTTGTCGTTGTCGGTGGGGATGCGCTACTACTGGCAGAACTATTTTCACAACGATCCCAATAACTTTGCGCCGCGCTTTGGATTCGCCTGGGCGCCGACGGAGAAGAGCAAGACCGTTGTCCGGGGGGGCGCGGGAGTTTTCTACGACCGCAGCGGGCCGCGGCCCATTTCAGACCTGCTGCACTTCAACGGCACAAGTCTGCTGCGCTTCATTGTGGAGAATCCTACGTTCCCGGTCTCGCCGGGTTCATTGGCGGCGGAGCCAACCAGTGTAGTGGTGCTCGATCCGCGGGCGCGGATTCCCTACACCGTGCAGTACAGCGTCGGGGTTGAGCGGCAGCTCACGCAAAAAAGTTCCCTCAGCGCAACTTACGTGGGCTCGCGGCGCATAGATGCGTTTCGCTCGCGCGATATCAACGCACCGCTACCGCCCAATTTCACCGTGCTCCCCAATCCACAGCTGGGCCAGGTGCGGCAGATGGAGTCGGAAGGCTACCAGAAGGGCAATTCACTGGAAGTAACATTTCGCGGAAAACCGAGCAAGTTTTTTGCCGGGCAGGCACAATACACCCTGAGCAAGACCTACAACAACACCAGCGGTATTACATACTTTCCTGGCAACAGCTATTTTCCGAACGCTGACTGGGCGCGATCCGATTCTGACCGGCGGCACAAGTTCGATCTGATGGGTTCGGTGGAGGCGACCAAACTGGTTAGCCTGGGAGTAGCCCTTTCTTTATATTCGGGCACGCCGGTAAATATCACAACCGGTGCGGATGATAACCACGATGGCATCGCTAACGACCGGCCTTTCGGACTGCCGCGTAATGTGATGCACGGTCCCGGTCTGGTTAATCTGGATTTAAGTCTGGCGCACGATTTTCAAATCAGCAAGAAGAAGGAAGGGCCGATGGCGACGCTCTCGTTACAGTCCTTCAACGTACTGAACCACGAAAACGACGACACCTATATTGGTACGCTGAGTTCACCATTTTTCGGGCGGGCGGTGGCGGCACATCCGGGTAGACGCATGCAGGTGAACCTGGAGTTCAAGTTTTAGTTGCTGGATGCCACGCCGGCGCTAGCGCGCTCGCTCCTCTGCTATAGTTTCTGCCTCGATAGTTCCCTTCCGGAGGTACCCGATGCCACGAATCGTGCGCTGTGGGCTGATCCAGGCGAGCAACGCCCTGGGGGCCGACCATTCGCTGGAAGACATTAAGAAAGCGATGATGAAGAAGCACTTCTCGCTGATTGAGCAGGCCGCGCGGAAGAAGGTGAAGGTCCTCTGTCTGCAGGAGCTGTTCTATGGTCCGTATTTTTGCGCGGAGCAAAACGAGCGCTGGTACGAGATGGCCGAGCCGGTGCCCGGTGGCCCCACCCTGAAGGCGATGCAGCAGTTGGCCAAACGCCACCAGATGGTGATGGTTGTGCCGGTGTATGAGGAGCAGATGCCCGGCTTGTACTTCAATACCGCCGCAGTGATTGATGCCGATGGAAAATACCTAGGGAAATATCGTAAGCATCACATCCCGCACTGCCATCCTGGTTTCTGGGAAAAGTTTTATTTCACGCCGGGGGACATGGGATATGAGGTTTTCGACACTAAATATGCGCGCGTAGGAGTTTACATTTGCTATGACCGTCACTTCCCCGAAGGCGCGCGCATCTTAGGATTAAATGGGGCGGAGATTGTTTTCAATCCGTCGGCCACGGTGGCCGGGCTGTCCGAATATTTATGGGAGCTGGAGCAGCCGGCTCACGCCGTCGCCAACGGCTATTTCGTGGGCGCGATCAATCGCGTGGGCGAAGAGAAGCCGTGGAGCATCGGCGAATTCTACGGCAAGAGTTATTTCTGTAATCCGCGCGGGAAAATTGTTGCCCAAGCGAGCCGCAACAAAGATGAAGTTCTGGTCGCCGATCTCGATCTCGATATGATTACCGAGGTGCGCAAAGTCTGGCAGTTCTTCCGCGATCGGCGGCCGGAGACGTACGATGCGATCACCGCGCAAACCGGCAAGACAAGCGGAAAAGCGGCCGCGGCGGATTAAGTATTTCTTCGTCTTCTTGGTTGGAAGAGACTTGTCTAAAATGCCCTCCGCTTAGGGCTGTACTGAATCTCACCCCCTCCGCTACTCGACGTGTTCTCGGATCTCGAGCAGATGCCGCTGCCATAGGGATCTGAAATACTCGTCATAAAAATCTTCGTTGGGTGAGTGGCCACTGGATTTACCATGTCGGTCACATTCGAGACCATGTCCGGCACCCAAAGTTCTGCGGCTGCGTCGAACCCCGCTAAGAGGAGCATCGAGAGCAGTCCGCTCTACAACCCTGATCTGGCGCCGGTACCGCCTGAGCGTCGCACCTGGGGCACATACAACTACGCCGCACTGTGGATTTCGATGTCGGTGAACATCCTGACGTACATGCTGGCAGCCAGCATGATTCAGGGCGGGATGGACTGGAAGCAGGCGGTGCTCACGGTGTTCGTCGGCAACTGCATCGTGCTGGCGCCGATGCTGCTGAATTCGCATCCCGGCGCGAAGTATGGAATTCCATTTCCGGTGCTGGCTCGTGCACCATTCGGCGTGCTGGGAGCGAACATCGCTGCCCTGCTGCGGGCATTAGTGGCGTGCGGCTGGTTCGGGATTCAGACCTGGATCGGCGGCGAGGCCATCAATACTCTAATTGCGACGCTCTGGCCGTCGTGGAGAAACGTGCCGCACGCCACAGGAATCTGCTTTTTCGCGTTCTGGATCATCAATCTGGCTGTGATCTTGAAAGGCATCGAGTACATCCGCTTTCTGCAAGGCGTGAGCGCTCCGGTGTTGCTGGCCGTAGGCATAGCACTTTTGTTGTGGGCTTATCGAGCAGCAGGCGGATTTGGGCCAATGCTAGGCGCGCCTTCCCGCTTCCAGACCACTTCGGAGTTTCTGAAATTTCTCATCCCGGCGCTGAATGGGACGGTTGGTTTCTGGGCAACGGTGTCGCTAAATATCCCGGATTTCACGCGCTTTTCGCGTTCATTGCGACAGCAGGCGATCGGTCAGGCAATCGCGCTGCCCGCAACCATGACGCTGTATTCATTTATCGGCATTGCCGTGACCTCGGCTACCGTTGTGATCTATGGGACCGCGATATGGGACCCGGTACAACTTTTGAGCCGCTTTCATTCGCCGATCGCAGTGGTGATTGCGCTGCTGGCGATTTTGCTGGCCACGCTCAACGTCAACATCGGCGCCAATGTGGTTTCGCCGGCGAATGATTTCTCCAATCTGCGGCCGCGGCTGATCAGCTTTCGCACCGGTGGCGTGATCACATGCTTCGCCGGGATTGCCATGATGCCGTGGAAGCTGCTGGCCAACTACAAGACCTTCATTCTGGGCTGGCTGGGAGGTTACGCCGCGTTTCTCGGCCCAGTGGCGGGAATCATGATTTGCGATTACTTCATTATTCGCCGCCGAGAGTTGGCGGTTGATGATCTTTATTTGCGCGGGGGAGCATACGAATATTCCGGCGGAATTAACTGGCGAGCCGTGGTCGCGCTGGCTTTGGGATCGGGGCTGGCCCTGGTGGGATTAGTGGTCCCGTCAATCAGAGTGCTCTACGATTATTCCTGGTTCGTGGGATTCGGAATAGCGTTTGTGGTCTATTGGGCGGTGATGCGCGGGGAGGCGGTCGGCCACGTCCCTACAGCTTCACATCGCTGATCTGAATAGTCGGACGGGAGTTCGTGTAATTTGGAATATCGCCAACAATCTCCTGTGCGTGTGGGGCGAAGCTCGACCGAAAAGCGTCGACAGAATCGAAAAGCAGTTGACCGATTGCTAGAAACGCGGGGCACGATCCTGGCTCCATGCCGCCGATGCCTTGCTCCACCGCTACACCTTTCAACGCCTTGCCGAGGAGCCGTTGAACCATGGCGATGTGTTTCTTGCAGTAGTAATCCATGTTAAAGGTACCGCCTTCACTGTTGGGATACATCACGGTGACCTTAATCATGGGGCCGCCTCCTGAACTCTGGTCGAGGGCTGGTGTGGACAGTTGTTGAACCGTAATATAAGCACGTTTGGAATGTCGAGCGCCACGGGAGTTTCGAACACACGAGAGCTTACAGAGATGGGCCCGAGTTTCTGAGGCGGAGGTGTTTGGGACTCTCTAAACGCGTCTGACTATGCCGGCTTGCGCGAGGCCGTCTTGGCTGCGGGCTGTTTCTGAAAGGTACTAACAACCTCACGGCTGAACTGGTCCAGCGCTTTCTCTTCCTCTCCTGACATCAAGTAAAGGTTGAACTGTGTGACTCCTACCTTTTCAAGTTGCCGCAGCTTGGCAATTTGATCTTTCGCGGGACCAACCAGGCAAAACCGGTCAACCACATCATCGGAAACAAAGCTCTTGTTGTCGCTGTCCACTTCGCAGTGGTGACGATAATCGTAGCCTTCACGGTTGCGCACGTAGGCGGTGAGCGAACTTGGCAACTCTTCGGGTTTGTAGCGGGAGATGAGATCAACCACGTGATTGGAGACCAGCGCCGGAAACCAGCGCACGCGATCACGCGCTGCCGGGAGATCGCTAGAAAGCCACGCCGGCGCCGCGGCCATGATTTCGATCTTTGCCGGATCGCGACCAGCTTCGCGAGCTCCCTGGCGGACAAAGCCGACGCACCAGGAAATAAGGTCGGGATCGGCGAACTGCAGGATTACGCCGTCGGCAATGCGGCCTGCAAGATTCAAGACCTTCGGGCCGTAGCCCGCGATCCACACTGGAGGCGAGCCCTCGGCCCAGGTAATGCGCGTAGGTTGACCCTCGTAGTTGATCTCACGACCGCCGGTCAAGTCGCGAAATGTGCGCACAGCTTCTTCGAGGTGCGCGGATGTCACCGGCGGTTTTCCCAGTACTCGGCGCGAGCTGTCGCCGCGTCCAATGCCCAGTTCCATGCGGCCGCCCGAAATCAAGTTCAGGGTGGCAAAGAGACTGGCGGTGACAGTGATGTCGCGCACCGCAGGATTGGTCACGCACGTGCCCAATCGCAGAGAGCGGCTGTTGCTGGCCATCAGCGTCAGCAGCGGATACGGTTCCTTCCACAGAACATGCGAGTCGAATATCCAGCCGTATTCAAAGCCTGCCTTCTCGGCCTGCCGGGTAAGGCCGATGATGCGCTCCACGGAAAGATCGGGTTTTAAAGTGAAGCCGAATTTCATGGCTTGTTCCGGAGGTTGCGCTTAAGGAAAGCAGGTTAGCATAAAATGCATGCGCGACTTTTCATCTGAGGAGGATCATGGCTTTCGATAGCCTCATTCGAGGCGGAACCGTGGTTAACGCGTCAGACAGCTATCTTGCAGATGTTGGGATCGCGGATGGCAAAGTCTCGGCGATTGCGAAGGAGCTGCCGGCCAACAATGCTCGCCGGGTGATAGATGCGCCGGGTAAATACGTGATGCCGGGCGGAATTGATGTCCACACCCACCTGGACATGCCGTTCGGAGGAACAACCAGCGCTGACGATTTCGAGACGGGAACGCGGGCGGCAGCCTTCGGGGGCACCACGACGCTGATTGATTTTGCGATCCAGTACAAGGGGCAGTCGCTGCGAACTGCATTCGATACGTGGATGGCGAAGGCCTCATCCAAAGCAGTCTGCGATTATGCCTTCCACTGCATCATCACCGATCTGCCGGACGCGCGTCTCGAAGAGATGAAGGCTTTGGTGCGCGAAGGCGTGACCAGCTTCAAGCTGTTCATGGCGTATCCCGGCGTTTTCATGCTAGATGACGCCAGCATCTTCAAAGCTTTTCAGGCTGCCGCGAAGCAGGGGGCGATGGTTTGCATGCACGCGGAGAATGGCGGCGCGATTGATGTAATCGTTAAGCAGGCTCTGGCAGAGGGCAAGACCGCGCCTAAATATCATGCGCTCACCCGGCCGACCACCGCCGAGGCAGAAGCTACGGCGCGGGCGATTGCTTTGGCAGAAATGGCGGGCGCGCCGGTGTATATCGTCCATCTGAGCTGCAATGAAGCTCTGGAAAAAGTTCGCGAGGCGCGCGATCGCGGATTGCCCGTCTATGCAGAGACCTGCCCGCAATATCTTTATCTTTCGATCGAAAACTTCGACGTTCCTGGCTTCGAAGGCGCCAAGTATGTGTTCACCCCGCCGCTGCGCGAAAAATGGCACCAGGAGAAGCTGTGGGCGGGCCTTCAGCGCGACCATTTGCAGGTGGTCTCGACAGACCACTGCCCGTTCTGCTTCAAAGAACAGAAGGAACTGGGGAAAGGTGATTTTACGAAGATTCCTAACGGCGGCCCGGGAATCGAACACCGGCTCAGCCTGGTCTACAGCGGCGGCGTAGCTGCCGGGCGGTTCAGCGTGAATCGTTTTGTAGAGTTGGTTTCAACTATGCCGGCGAAACTCTTTGGGCTTTATCCGCGAAAAGGAACCATCGCCGTGGGCAGCGACGCCGATCTGGTTATCTTCGACCCAAAACGCGAGCACACCATCAGTGCAAAGACGCACCACATGCGAGTGGATTACTCGATGTTTGAAGGAATTAAAGTGACCGGCACCCCGACGACGGTGCTGTGTCGCGGCGATGTGGTAATCGAAGACAATTCATTTAAAGGGCGAGTAGGGCATGGACAATTTCTGCGAAGGAATACCCAGGGATCAATCTAGGACAATTGCCTGTTGCGATTGTTTAAAGTGACGGATGAGATCTCTCTCCTAACGTCTTGTAAGTGTTTATGTCGGGCGGATTTCTGTTGACAGCGATTGCGTTCTTATCTAGCCTTAGCCCAATTTCATAGCAAGAGCATTCTCCCGGCCTACTAATAGAAAGAGAGAGGTTCCCCCCGTGAAAACCAAAGGCCTGTTCGCGTCTACCCTTTGCATCGTGTTTGCCCTAGCAGTTCACGCCCAAGTGGTGACGTCCAATCTTCAAGGTACGGTTACCGATCCCTCGGGCGCTGTGGTGGCCAATGCCAACGTGACCGCCGCCAATCTGGAAACCGGGTTGTCGCGAACGATGACTACGAATAGCGAAGGTTTTTATCGCTTCAACTTGTTGCCGCGTGGCCAATATGAAGTGCGGGCCGCGAAAAGCGGCTTCAGCAACGAGGCGCTTAAGGTAGTGCTGACGGTTGGGGACACGCTAACTGCCAACCTGGTGCTCAAAGTCGCGGGCCAGAGCGAGCAGGTGAACGTCAGCAGTGAAATTACGCAGGTTGATACTTCGTCGTTCCAGGTGGCAGAGGGCGTAAGCCAGGCCCAAATTGCAGATCTGCCGGTGAATGACCGAAACTTTCAGCAACTCGCCAACCTGATTCCCGGCGTGGCTCCTTCTCCTTCGTATGACCCGACGAAAAGGCTATACGGCGGCGTCGTTGCAGGGGGAGCAACGGCGCGCAGTTCGGGAATCAGCATTGATGGCGGGAACTTCAATGACAATATCGTGGGCGGGCCGGTGGGGCTGGTGCCGGAAGATGCCATTCAGGAATTCCAAGTCATCAGCAACCAGTTTTCGGCGGAGTACGGCCATTCCTCTGGACCGTTCGTCAACGTGATAACCAAGTCCGGAACCAATGACGTGCACGGCAGCGGATTTCTGCTGTTTCGCCATAAGGACCTGCAGGCACGAGGATTTTTTGAGCAGACCAAGCCGGATTTCGATCGCGAACAGTTCGGGGCCGCGGCGGGCGGTCCGATCATTCACGACAAGACGTTTGGATTTTTTGCCTTTGAGAGAAACCGCCAGCAGAAGAGTCAGACGGTGAACACAGGGGGTGTGTTTCCGCAATTTGAGGGGGCGTTTCCTGCCCCATTTCGCGACCTGCTGATGGTCGCCAAATTCGACCATCACTTGAATGCGGCGCAGACTTTTAGTTTCCGTGGTACCTTCCAGCGGAACTCTTCGACCGAAGGCTTGCGCATTGATCCCAACATCTCCGTTGGTGGCCCCCCTGCAGCAAGCGCATTCCAGAAGGCAACCAATGAAAACATCTCGTGGCAAGGTACCCATACCTGGGTGGCCTCTGCACGGACACTGAACCAGTTTGTGGTGCACTTCAACCGATTCATTAACAACCTGGTTCCGACAAGCCACGGGATCAACCTGCGTTTCCCATCGGTCGTAATCGGACAGAATGCTTCTACACCGCAAAATGTGCAGCAAGACCGGCTGCAGTTCCGCGACGATGTCTCCACTATGGGGAACTGGCACGGGGTACATAACCTGAAATTCGGTACCGACCTGAATCCGCGGATCAAGTACAACGCGCTGTTTGACCTGTTCAAGAATGGCGTATTTATCTTTGACCAGGATGATCCAGGGATCAAATGCCTCCCGGATTTTGTAAATCCGGTGAGCTGCACCAGTTCGATTCCAGGCCATCTCTCGTTCGCTCTGAAAGGGTTGGGCTCAACCGTAGAAAAAGGCACGACCACCTGGCAGATGGCTTACTACGTTCAGGATGACTGGAAGGTCAACCGCCGCCTGACGCTGAATCTGGGCCTTCGCTATGAGCACGAGAGCGGATTTATCGATGCCGGATTCCACCACCCGCTGGAGGGCCTGGCACCATTCTTTAATAGCCGCACGAGGGAGACACCCAAGTTGGATTTCGGTCCGCGAGCTGGATTCGCTTATGACGTGCTGGGTAATGGCCACACCGTCTTGCGGGGGGGATTCGGAATCTACTACGACTCGACTCCCTGGGAAATCTCTTACATCGACAGGACCTTCGATGGAGTGAAGTATCTGTTTGGCTTTTTCACGCCGGCGCAGCCGAGCTTATCGGATCCGGCGTTTTCCGCGGCCCAGACCCCAGGTGGGTTCGCGATTTCTGGCGCCGTACACCAACCTTATACCGAGCAATACTCGATCGGAGTGGGACAGCAGCTGCCGGCAGGAATAGTGCTGGATGCGACTTACGTTCACGTTCTTGGCCTGCATGGTTGGATTACCCGAGAGCTGAACCCGGGGGCGGCAAAATTCCCCGGACTAGGACTCTTCAGCAGCTTCGAAACCACAAATATAAGTCACTACAATGCTATGCAAGTAAGCGCGCGCAAGAACCTGACGCAGAACTTTCAATTCCAACTTTCCTACACGCTTTCAAAAGCGGTTAGCTTATCGGACGATATTTTCGAGCCGGGAGTGCCGCAGGACAGCAACAATCTTTTCGCTGATAAAGGCCCCACCTTGCGCGATGCGCGTCACCGCTTCGTGCTCAGCGGAATCATCAGGCTGCCGCTCGGGTTCGAGACTTCAAACATTATCTCCATGCAGAGTGGGCGACCGTTCAACATCACAACCGGTCTGGACAACAATGGAGATGGCCACGTGAAGGACCGTCCAGCGGGAGTGGGGCGCAATGCCGGTCGTTCAGCCTCCACCTACATCTGGGACACCAGGTTGTCACGGCCTTTCAAGATTGGTGAGCGGGTGACCTTGAGTCCCACGGTGGACATGTTCAATGTGGTGAATCATGCGAATTTTGACGCTGAGTCGTACATTGGAGCGTTGAATGCCGGATGTTCTGCCACCGCCATAAATTGCGGCACCCTGCAGAATCCCGGGTCAGCTTTCGGCAAGCCCACAGACATCATTTCTCCGGCGCGGCAATTGCAGCTGGGATTGCGCGTGGCTTTCTAGATAGCACTCTTGCACCGGTGGTGGTCCCAGTGGACCACCTTTTTTTCCGCCGCTTAGAATCAATCTTCAGGAGCACCTCACGCCATGGAACAGAGCTTGAAGGGTAAGGTTGCGCTCGTGACCGGCGCGAACGGAGGGCTGGGAAATGCAGTCACACCGGCGCTGCTGCAGGCGGGGGCGTTGGTACTCGGCGTGTCACCCAGCGTTAAACAGTCGGACTTTAAGCACCCATCGTTTGTGGCGTTAGCAGCGAATATCACGGATGCCGAGG
Organism: Terriglobales bacterium; assembly: GCA_035651655.1. Classification (NCBI taxonomy): domain Bacteria; kingdom Pseudomonadati; phylum Acidobacteriota; class Terriglobia; order Terriglobales; species Terriglobales bacterium. The sequence goes on along the minus strand of DASRFG010000011.1, from coordinate 26,603 downwards.
CGGCCAAAAACACGGTAGATGCCGCGGTTTCTCGCTCCGGCAAGCTCGATATATTTGTCCATTTGGTAGGTGGCTTCGCGGGAGGGAAAACAGTCGGCGATACCGATGACGTCACTTTCCAACGCATGCTGGACATGAACCTGAACAGCGCGTTTTACCTCTTACGCGCGGTGATTCCGCAAATGCGCAAGAGCAAAGGTGGGAGGATCATCGCCATAGGGAGCCGCGCAGCGCTGGAGCCGGGGGCGGGAGTTGGCGCATACAGCGCATCCAAGGCAGCACTGGTAGCGCTGATTCGCACCGTGGCGCTGGAGAACAGGGATACTGGCATTACGGCCAACGTAATCCTGCCGGGCACCATGGACACTCCGGCGAACCGCCAAGCCATGTCAAAGGCAGATTTTTCAAAATGGGTGCAGCCCGCAAACGTGGCAAGCCTGATCGTGTGGTTGGCGGTCGAAGCGGGCAAGGACGTTAATGGCGCCGCGATTCCAATTTATGGCGGCGATTTGTAAAGCAGGACCATGCGCTTTTCTAGGCCGCTTTCTTTTGCTGAGATGCCGGCTCTTTGCGCAGTTTCTGTTGCCGAACTTTAGCCCAACGGGCACGCTGGGCGGCTGCGATTCTATTGCGCGCCGCTGAAGAAAGAGTACGCTTCGGCTTCTGTGCTTTGGTGGTGGCGCGAACCTTTGCCCAGCGGGCACGTTGAGCGGCGGCGATTCTTTCGCGAGCTGCGGCAGACAATCTTGAACGCGTGCCGCTCACTCTGCTGCTCCGTCCCCGCACAGTGCTATTCACCGTGCTTCCGGTAAGTGCAGTAATTGCCTGTACCAACTTGCGGAGGTCCTGCTCCAAACGCCCTCGTTCCGCTTGTAATTGGGTTACTACTCGTACGAAGTTCGCCATGTTCTTTCTCCGTTCTGCGGCGCAGATATTCTCAGCAGCAAAAGACAAACGATTGTATCAGAGGATAAGTGGCGCTATGAATAAGACTAGCACGCTCGTTAGTACAGAGGCCAAGTGTCCCTTCTAAAGTCTTACTTCCTTTCAGTCGAAAAGACATTAGGGTTCTCCCTCCGGAGACCCAGGAAGTTGTGTCTAAATGTCCGGGTTAGAGCAGGCTGAAATCTTCAGGGCAGTTCTGGAAGCGTTGCCCACCGGAGTGTATTTCGTAGATCGCAACAAGAAGATCGCGTTTTGGAATGACGGCGCCGAAAGAATCACGGGGTATTTGCGGCAAGATGTAGTGGGGCGGGCCTGCCGAGACGACATTCTGGTGCAAGGCACTGAGAACGGAAGCGTTGTTTGTGCTCCCACATGCCCGGTGGCCGACACCATCCACGACGGGCAGCCGAGAAACACAATGGTTTACATACGCCACCGAGCCGGGCACAGAATCCTGGTGCAAGTCAGGACAGTTCCCATTCGGGATGGCCGGGGAGTGATTATTGGCGCCGCGGAAAGCTTCGATGAGCTGCGAATGCGGACCCAGAATCGCAGGCAGGGCGATCGTATGATCGAAGCCTGTATAGACGAAACTACTGATGTTCCGAATCATGAGTCTCTTCAGTCCACGCTCGAGGAGATGCTTGCATCACTTACCGAACAACAACAGCCGTTCGGTTTGTTGCTAGTGCGGGTAGATCAATTGAATGAGTTTAAGCTCGCCCACGGGCCGGATGCTGCGGACACTATGCTGCGGGCCGTGGCTCAAACCCTCAAGAATTCACTTCGAGGAACCGACATTGTAGGACGCTGGGACAAAGAAACTCTCTTGGCCATCCTCCCGGAGTGCATGCCGTCGCCAGTGGAGGAACTGAGTAAGCGCGTACAGAGAATTGCCGGTTCCGTTTCTATCGAATGGTGGGGAGACCAACTTTCGCCAACGGTATCGGTGGCGGGAGCGACCGCCCAGAAAGGAGACTCGATCAGCACACTGATGGCGAGAGCAGAAGAATGTTTAGAAGCAGTCGTTACCAATCCCGATTAACCGATGGCTGAGAAGCCCTGAAATCAACTTAGCGCTGACATTCTATGTTTGTAATTATTGGCATCGTCGTGGTGTTTGGCGCCGTGGTCGGCGGCTATTTGATGGAGCACGGCCACATGCAGGTCCTCGTACAGCCCGCCGAGCTGCTCATCATTGGAGGCGCGGCGGCGGGAACCGTGCTGATCGCGAATCCGCTATACATCCTGAAGAAAATCGTTGGCGGAATAACTGGTGTATTTGGGGCTCCGCAGTTCACTAAGTCACGCTACGTGGAAAGTTTGAAGATGATGTATGAACTCCTGAATAAGGCGCGAAAAGAAGGCCTGGTAGCGCTAGAAGCTGATGTTGAGGATCCAGCCAAGAGCTTGGTTTTTACTAAGTATCCGGCTTTTCTTAAAGAGCATCACGCACGAGATTTTGTATGCGACACCATGCGCATGGCCGTTAGCGGAGGAGTAGAACCTTTCGACGTAGATCAGATGGTAGAGGCAGACATGGAAGTTCATCATCATGGGGCCACGCAACCGATCGCGGCCTTGAGCACTACGGCCGATTCGTTGCCAGGACTCGGTATTGTGGCTGCAGTGTTGGGAGTAGTCATCACTATGGGAGCGCTTGGGGGGCCACCGGAGGAGATAGGACATAAGGTCGCCGCGGCCCTGGTGGGAACATTTCTCGGGATTCTTTTGTGCTACGGATTAGTCGGACCGCTGGCCAGCAACATGTCAAAAACTGCGGATGATGAGCACGCCTACTATCACGTCCTGCGTGTGGTAATGATCTCGTTCATGAAGGGAACGCCCCCCATCATGGCGGTGGAGATGGCGCGCCGAGCTGTCCCCGGACATGTGCGACCTACATTTCAGGAACTTGAGTCGGCGTGCAAAACCCCCGCGGCAGGTGCAGCCGCGACGGAGGGGTCAGAACCACCGGCAGCCGCGGCCGCAGCGGCGGGCAAGGCGGAGTAATAATGGATCGAGCACGTCCGATTATCGTCATCAAGAAGAAAGCCGGCCACGGCGGACATCACGGGGGAGCGTGGAAGGTCGCCTACGCAGATTTCGTCACCGCCATGATGGCCTTATTCATCGTGCTCTGGCTGATGAATAGCAGCAAACAAATTCGCGAAGCAGTCGGCGGGTACTTCAAAGATCCAACCGGAACCTCCAATAAAGTTGGAACAGACCAGACCGGCTCTGGTGAGAACGTCATCTTGACCAAGGAGGACATGTCCAGCTTAAGGACGAATTGCAGACCGCGGTCCGTCGCGCGGCAAATCTGGACAAATTAAAGGACCACATAGAAATGACGATAACCGCCGAAGGATTGCGCATAGAGCTACTGGAATCCGCCAGCGGAACATTTTTCGAGACGGGGAATAGTCTGCCCAATGAAAGCGGCAAGGAATTGCTGAACATGCTCGCTCAAGAGCTGGGAAAACTGCCAAACAAGGTGTCCATCGAGGGACACACAGATTCCAAGCCCTTCGCCCGGCCGGGAGGATACGGTAATTGGGAGCTTTCGACTGACCGTGCGAACGCAGCCCGACGATTGATGCAGCAAGTGGGACTCAGGCAGGACCAGGTCACGCAGGTAAGAGGTTACGCTGACCAGAGATTACGCAGTCCGAAAGATCCGCTCGATCCATCGAACCGCCGCATTTCTGTTATCGTCCAATATGTAGTGAGCAGCGATGCTGCACCCGATGAACCAGCCGCACCTGCTGTGCCATCCCCGTCTCACATAACGGATAATAAAAGACCCGCCGAACACTAGATCCCCGTATAGCACGACAGGCAAGCAATTTGCCCTAGTTCCAACGCCCAACTCCCTTTAATTAAGTAATCTTTGTAGAACAGATGCTCGCGTCGAAAGCAACCCAGGCGAGCACCTGACACATCCCTTCTCTCAGCAGCAGCAGCTCGCAAGAGCCGACCAGGTACCCATCGAGAGCCGCCAATCACCAGTGGAGTTTAATCCGAGAGTCATGTTCAAATCTGCCCCCGCCCTGCTGCTCATTGTTGCCTTAATGGCGTGTTCTGGAGCGAAGTCGAACAGCCCGCTACCCGGGCCAGGCCCGCAACCAGCCCCAACTTTGACCCTGACAGCGCAGCCCACAGCCGTCATTCTGGGCACGGGTACCACGCTGACATGGACCTCGACGAACGCGACCTCCGTGACCTTCGACAATGGTATTGGGAAGGTTGCAGTTTCCGGTTCCAAGGACGAAACGCCTCCGGTGACAACTACCTATCACGGCACCGCAAAGGGCCCGGGCGGAACGGTGCAAGCAGCGGTGACGGTGAGCGTGGGTGGACTGCAGGGGTTTCAGCTCAGCGCCAATCCAACCGCAATCACGCAGGGTCAGTCCTCTACGTTGACCTTTTCCGCGCCGGGAGCAAATTCAGTAAGCATCGACAACGGCCTGGGATCATTTGGCGCAGCGGGTTCCGTAAGAGTCACACCAGCGGCAACCACAACGTATACAGGCACTGCCAATTTCAACGGCGCTACAATGACCGCTTCGGCAACGGTTAAGGTCTCCCCACCAGCGCCCCCACCGACCGTAGCTTTGAGCGCAAACCCAAGCAGTATCGACCAGGGACAAAGCTCGACCCTAAGCTGGACATCTGCGAACGCAGTGTCGTTGACCATTGATCAAGGAGTTGGCCGAGTTGCAGTGCCATCGGGCTCGGTGACGGTTTCCCCCAGTTCAACAACGATTTACACCATTACAGCAACAGATGGCTCGCATACAGCCAACGCCTGGGCCACGGTAAATGTAAATGCCCCGGTGCCACAGCTGGGCGGAATGTTCACTTACAAGTATGACAACGCGCGTACGGGACAAAATGTGAACGAGGGAGTATTGACCCCCGCGAATGTTAATAAGACGCAGTTTGGGAAGAAATTCAGTTTCAGCGTGGATGGATACATTTATGGGCAGCCGCTTTACGTCCCAGGAGTGACCATTGCTGGACAAGGTACACATAACGTCGTGTACGTGGCAACGGAACATGCCAGTGTGTACGCATTCGATGCAGACGGCCATACCACGGCCCCACTTTGGCAGGTAAACTTCACAAATCCCGCGGCGGGAATCACGACGGTACCGACAGGAGACGTGGGAAGCACGATTTTCCCGGAGATCGGAATTACTTCCACACCGGTTATTGATCCCAACACTGGGACCATCTACGTGGAGGCATTCACCAAAGAAAATGGCGCCTACTTCCAACGGTTACACGCATTAGACATCACCTCTGGGACGGAGAAATTCGGGGGTCCGGTAACTATCTCCGGATCCGTTCCGGGCACGGGAGTGGGAAATGATGGCGCCGGCAATGTGCCATTCCAGGCCAAGATCGAGCTACAGCGGTCGGCGCTGCTGCTGGTGAATGGCACCATCTATATTGCCTTTGCCTCTCACGGCGACAACGGACCTTACCACGGTTGGGTATTTGCGTACGACGCGGCCAGCTTGAATCAAGTAGGAATTTGGAACGACACCCCAAACGGTCAAGATGGCGGCATCTGGCAAGGTGGGGGCGGACTGGCGGCGGACAACGCCGGCGCCATCTATGGCCTGAGTGGCAATGGTACGGCGGAGGGTGGTCCGGATTATGGCGACAGTTTCTTCAAATTGACGCTGGGCGGGGGTGGGCTCGCAGTGGCCGACTTCTTTACGCCGTTCAACCAACAACTGCTCTCGAGCCATGATGTTGACCTTGGATCGGGAGGTCCTTTGTTGCTGCCCGACCAGCCCGGAGCACATCCGCACCTTCTTACCAGCGCGGGCAAGGAAGGAAAAATCTACCTTATCGACCGTGACAATATGGGTCATTACAGCACCTCGGGCGACAATGTGGTGCAAGAGATCGCCCACGCGCTCGGCAGTTCCGATTCGGACAACAGCTTCTGCGTACCATCTTATTGGCAAAACCGAGTTTATTACGTGGGAGTGGCGGACTTTGCCAAGGCCTACACCTTAACCGGAGGGATGCTGTCAACTTCGCCTGAATCACAATCGGCGACCACTTATGGAATTCCGGGCGCGACTCCGACCATTTCATCCAGCGGCGACACCAATGGCATTGTGTGGATCATTGAGCGGGCGGGCATATTGCACGCATATGATGCTACGAACCTTGCCACCGAGCTTTACAACAGCAACCAAGCTGGTACGCGCGACACACTTGGCACGGCGGTGCGCTTCGCTCCACCTACGGTCGCCAATGGCCGCGTTTATGTGGGAACGAAAACTCAATTAGTGGTTTATGGGCTGCTGTAGCGGGAATTGAAGCTAGGCAGTTATGGGTAACGAGCGCACGCGTTTTTTAGTTGCTGCGAACATTGCGCCGCAGATAGCGGGGGCCAGCGGCGGAAGAGGCGGCTCACCTGCTCCGGTAGGACTTTCAGAGCTCTGCACGAAATAGGCTTCCAGGGCGGGCGCCTCGTTCATGCGAATGGGAGCGTAATCGTCGAAGTTGCCCTGAACCACACGGCCTTTTTCGATTGTGATCTTCGCGCGCAGCGCGTTGGCGAGTCCGTAAATGATCGCACCATTAATCTGCTGCTCTAACGTATTGGGATTCATGACCTGGCCGCAATCAATCGCCGCTACCACTCGCTGCACGCGCGGTTGATCGTTGTCCATTGTGATCTCAACTACCTCAGCCACATAGCTGCTGAAGCAGCCGAAGGCGGCAATCCCGCGATAGCGGCCTGCCTGCAGCGGTTTGCTCCAATTAGCCTTTTCCGCCGCAAGCTTGAGAACACCGCGTAAACGATCGGTACGCCAGTGCGTGTCCCAGAATTGAATGTCGTGATCTTGCGCAAGCAAGTGGAGACGATAATCAAGCGGATCTTTGTTGGCTGCATGGGCGAGCTCGTCAATGAAACTTTCCGTAGCAAAGGCAGCCTGCAAGGCGTAGACTGCGCGCATCCAGCCCAGCGGCACCGGCGTATCAAGCTGTACGTATTCAAGGTTGACGTTTGGGATCGGGTACAGGAATGCGGCTTCGTCTTTCAGGTCGGGATCAATGCCACCATCCAGCGGTGTTCCCTTCTGGCCATTGATGGATGGTGCAATCAGGCGATGCGTAAATGCTGTCGGCCAGCCAGAGCCGTCGAGCACGGCGCTGAGCATGTGGTAGCTGGCAGGACGATAAGTGGAGTTGCGCATGTCATCTTCGCGCGTCCATTGCACCTGCACCGGAGCGTTGATGGCTTTCGACACTAAGGCAGCTTCCACGGCGTAATCGTGCTCAAGCCGACGACCGAAACCGCCACCTAACAAGGTGATGTTCACCTTTACCTGATCGGATTCAAGGCCGACAGCCTGAGCGACGGAATCGCGGACATCTTGCGGAACCTGCGTTGGCGCCCAAATCTCGCAGCGCGAGGCCTGATAATTTGCCACGCAGTTGCCTGGCTCCATGGGCGCGTGCGCCATCATAGGCAGTTCGTATACCGCTTCGATGCGACGTCCGTGGGCTTTGGAAACATCGCCCGCAGAGTAGAGGGTCGCTCCTTTCTTACTAGCGGCTTGGTGAAGCGATTGAGTGATGGCGGCGGAGTTCAGGTCTTTGTTCGGGCCTTCGTCCCAGGTGACATTGAGGACCCTGCGGCCTTCCATCGCGGACCACACATTGTCGGCGACGATGACGATCGAGGAGTCGCCGATTTTGGTCACGTGGGTCACGCCGGAAATTTTCCGCGTCTCGCCATCGTCGAACTTAGAAACTTTACCGCCAATTACGGGACAACGCGCGAGCACGGCGTATTTCATATTGGGCAGGCGGAAATCAATACCGTAACCGGCGGTGCCGTTTATCTTGGGCGCAGTGTCCAGGCGCAGTCTGCGCGTGCCGATAATCTTGTAATCTTTGGCGTTTTTCAGCGGAGGATCGGTAGGTACCGGAAGGGTTGCAGCGCGATGGGTAAGCCGACCGTAGCTGGCGCGGCGACCGGACGCAGCGTGGACCACGCTCCCGTTCTCCGCCTTGCAGCCGGAGCGCGGAACTCCCCACTCAAGTGCAGCGGCAGAGATCAGCATCTCGCGGGCGGCAGCCCCGGCCTTGCGCAAGGGATCCCAAGTGGTGCGCACGCTGGCGCTGCCCCCTGTGCTCTGATCGCCGTATAACGTGCTTGCGCCAGCTTGCTCAAAGTTGATCTTCGACCAATCGGCTTCGAGTTCTTCGGCAAGGATCATGGGGAGGGCGGTGCGTACGCCCTGTCCCATCTCAGAGCGAGTGACGACCACAGTGACTTTGTCGTCAGGAGCAATTCGGAGATAGGCGTTGGGGGCAAAGCTCTTGCTGCTGCTGCCGAATGTTCCATGGGGCAGATAAAAACCCACGACTAGACCGGCGCCGGCTGCAACCGTGCCGACCACGAACTCGCGACGGGATACGGGGCTCATCGCGCGCCTCCGGAATTCGCAGCGCGATGGATGGCGCGACGAATGCGATCGTAGGTGCCACAGCGGCAGAGGTTTCCAGTCATGGCTTGGGTGATTTCATCGTCAGAAGGATTCGGGTGCTTGGCGAGAAGGGCTGCGGCGGCCATGATCTGACCGGACTGACAATAGCCACACTGCGGAACATCTTCTGCGATCCACGCCTGCTGCAATGGGTGCGTACTATTCTCCGACAGACCCTCGATGGTGGTGATCGCCTTCCCGGCCACCTGCTTGGCGGGAGTAGAGCACGAGCGGACGGGAGCCCCATCCACATGAACTGTGCAGGCGCCGCATAGACCTGCGCCGCAGCCGTACTTGGTGCCCGTGAGGCTGAGCGTGTCGCGGATTACCCAGAGAAGGGGCGTGTTCTCCAGAACATTGGCCTTGCGGTCTACTCCGTTTACGCGAAGAGTTATTTCAGCCATAAGCGGTCAGTAAATTTCAGAGCATAGTAACCGAAAGTCTCGGTAAGAGGAAATCATCCCGCTAAGGTTGAGGAAGTGGTTCGGGTTCGGCGGACCCGTCGGCGCGCGGATCGGAAGCACCGAAGTTTATTTTGGTTGCGGAGTTGTAGAGCACGGCCTGGCCCCGCCCCATGGCGGTGGAATATTCCTTGCGAACTTGCAACTTGTGTCCCTTGGAACTGAGTTGTTGTATCACCTGCGGCTTCACTCTCGATTCGATCAAGATGTCGCAGCTGACGTGGCCACCGGCAACGGTAAATCTGGGAGCTTCAAGTGCTGCTTGAATGTTCATACCGTAATCCACGAGATTGGAAACAAATTGTGCGTGGGCCAATGGCTGATTGGGACCACCCATAATTCCAAAGCCGATGTGCATGTCTCCGCGTTCCATGAACGCGGGAATGATGGTATGAAAGGGGCGCTTACGAGGCGCGAGCGCATTGGGATGGGTGGCGTCAAGCGAAAAGAGCGCGCCACGATTTTGTAGAAAAAATCCCATGCCCTTGACTACCACGCCCGAGCCAAAAGAAGCGTAGTTGCTTTGGATGAGAGAAGCGATGTTTCCTTCTTTGTCCACTGCTGCGAGATAGGTGGTATCGCTAAGCGGAGGAGTGCCGCTGGGCGGGCTACAGTTGGCGTGGGCTGGGTTAATAAGCGCCGCGCGCTGTTGGGCGTACTCTTTCGAAAGCAGGCCGTGGACAGGCACTTTGGCCAAGCGCGGGTCGGCGTTGTAACGATAAAGGTCGGCGTACGCGAGCTTCATGGCTTCAATCTTTTTGTGAAGCTCGGCGGTTCCTTGTGGGCCATCTTTGTCCGGCTGAAACGCGGCCATGATGTTCAGCATTTCCAAAGCCGCCATCCCCTGCCCGTTGGGAGGCAGCTCGTAGACCTTCCAACCGCGGTAATCGATGGAAATGGGATCCACCCACTCTGCGGAAAATTGCGCTAAATCGTCGGCCTGCATGGTCCCGCCAAGCGCGGCGGAAGTCTGCAGAATAGCTTGCGCGATCTCTCCTTTATAGAAGGCGTCACGGCCTTGTTCGGCGATCAATTGCAAGGCCTTCGCAAGGTCGGGATTGGAGAACGTCTGGCCGATATCCGGTGGCTTACCGCCGGGAAGGAATATCCGGCGGGCCTCTTCGCTCTTCACGAGTTTCTGTTCGTCCTCTGCCCAGAAGCCATGGATCAACTCGGGAACTGGATAGCCGTGCTGCGCGTAGAAAATCGCGGGAGAGAACAGGTCCTTCCATGGAACGCGGCCGAAACGCAGGTGCGCTGCGCTCCACCCGTCTACAGCGCCGGGGACGGTCACGCTATGGATGCCTTCCTCGGGGACGGAGGTGATGCCCTGCTTCTTGAGAAAATCGATGGTCAAACCACGGGGCGCCCAGCCGCTGGAATTCAACCCGTAGAGCTTGCCGCTCTTGGACTCCCAATAAATAAGGAAGAGATCGCCACCGATGCCATTCATCATAGGCTCGGTGACACCGAGGACTGCATTGGCGGCAATGGCAGCGTCAATGGCAGATCCTCCCCGGGCGAGAATCTGCGCTCCCGCCTGTGATGCAAGGAAATGACTGGTGGCGGTAATGCCGCGGTCGGTAATGACCATCGAGCGACCATACGACCGGTCCTGTGCGAAAACGCCGTAGGAAATCGCCAGCGTGAATACCAGCAGCAGAGCAAGCCGCACCATTTACCCTCCGCGGAAATGAACTCAAGAGTTTATACCCTGTGACATCACAGGGGCGTGGGTTGTGCGTAAGAATGCCCGCTAGCTTGCGGGGGGCTTGGGAGTTCTAGTAGCTTGGGAGAACCTGAAACAATGTTTATTGGGCAAGAGCACGCGATCGGGAATTTTCGGGCGTTTTTTGAATTCGAGAACAAACATGGGCATGTTCAGCGACAAAGAATTGGGGATGGACCGAAGCATCACGCGCCGCGATTTTATGAACGGTGCAGCCGTGGTGATTGGGGCGGCAATGCTTCCGGGGATTTCGTTCGGGGACGCGAGCAGCACGGAAGCGCAGAACAAGGCAGGCTATTATCCGCCAGCGGCAAGCGGGATGCGTGGGAGCCACGCGGGCGCATTCGACGTCGCCCACAGCTTGCGGGATGGAACCTTCTGGAGCAATGCCGGCACTCCCACGGACACCGGCGAGCGCTATGACCTGGTGGTTGTGGGCGGAGGAATCAGCGGACTGGCTGCAGCGCGATATTTTCGGGAGGCCGCTGGGAAACACGCACGCGTGCTGATCATTGAGAACCACGACGACTTCGGCGGTCACGCCAAGCGGAATGAATTCGAAGTAGGCGGCAGGAAGTTGCTGGGCTTTGGCGGAACGTTTTCCATTGAGACCCCCTCTCCGTACAGCGCGGTCTCACAGAAGCTGATTGAGGATTTGGGAATTGTTGTAAGCCGCTTCCCGCAATTAAATAACGCGAACCTGTTTTCTTCCCTGGGCCTGCATCGCGCGATTTTCTTCCACAAGGAAATGTTCGGCACCGACCGCTTGGTACGAAGCCCTTTTGCGCGATGGGGAGAGTCGGAGGCCGCTCCGGATGACGTGCAGAAGTCAATGCAGCAATTCTTTGAGACAGCCCCACTCAACGCTGCGACAAAGGCCGATTTGAAACGCCTGTTTTCGCTGAACGAAGACTTGTTGCCGGGCCTGAGCTCGGCCGACAAAAAACTTCGTCTGGCCAAGATCAGTTATGCCGAGTTCCTCAGCAAGCTGGTGAAAGTTGATCCGCAGGTAGTAGCGTTCCTGCAGAACGTGCCCCATGGTTTGTATGGCTTGGGAATTGATGCAGTCTCAGCACAAGATGCCTGGGGACTCGGACTCCCTGGGTTCGATGGCCTCAAGCTGCCTCCAGAACCAGGGCCCGGCATGGGACGGGACGCGATTCGAGATGATGCTGCGGAAAAGTACTTCTTCCATTTCCCGGACGGCAATGCCTCGATAGCGCGATTACTGGTGCGGGGACTGATTCCGGAGGCGGTCCCGGGCAGCACAGCCGACGACGTGGTCACGGCGCAAGTTAACTACGGCAGATTAGATGAAGCAAAGTCTCCGGTCCGAATTCGCTTGAACAGCACCGTGGCGCGGGTCAGGCATGTGGGAAACGTGGCGTCAGCGAAAGAAGTGGAGATCGCCTACGTGCAGAAAGACAAGATATACACAGTGCGCGCGGCACATTGTGTCCTGGCCTGCTGGCATACGATGATTCCGTTTCTCTGCGAGGAATTGCCCGACCAGCAAGTACAGGCGCTTTCCCAGGCAGAGAAGGTTCCCATCGTCTATACGAATGTGGCGCTCAGGAATTGGCAGCCGTTCGTGAAGCTTGGAGTGAGCGCGGTGCACGCTCCGGGAGGGTATTTCAGCGACTTCAATCTAGACCAGCGAGTCAGCATCGGCGAGTACAAGTGCACTACAAAGCCGCAGGAGCCTATCGTTGTGCACATGATGCGCACGCCCTGCCGTCCCGGCCTGCCGGGACGTACGCAACACCGCAGAGGCCGGGCGGAGCTATACGTTACGAGCTTCGAGGTTTTTGAACGTAATATCCGGGAACAATTGCTGCGGACTCTAGGGGCGGGCGGATTTGACGCGGCGCGCGACATTGCGGCCATCACCGTGAACCGCTGGCCGCACGGCTACGCTTACCAGTACAACTCGCTGTGGGATCCCTTCTGGCTGGAAGGCGGACCATTGCCGTGCGTGCAAGCCCGGCAGCCCTTTGGCCGGGTTGCGATTGCCAACGCAGATGCCGACGCCTTTGCCTACACCAACTGCGCCATTGACCAAGCCTACCGGGCGGTAAACGAGCTGAAGATCGGGTCGTAACTGGGGTTGCGGAAGCAGCGTGTTTGCCGCAGACACATCTGGGCGAAGCAAAAGCGGGATCAAAATCAAATGTCGAGATCCGGGAATGTTTTACACTTGATAAAGTGGACAACTCAAATCTCCGCGAAGATCAAAAGAAGGCTATTCGTGAACTTTCGATGCTGGTGAGTGCAGCGTACCACGCACTTGAGACCGACGACCCAGAGAAGGCTCAAAGTTTGTTAGGCGAAGCAATCAGCATACTCATTCTATTCAAGGCGAGTTGATTCCGGAGAGGACCTACGCTCGGCAGTGCCAAAGGGACCGCCACCAACTCCGCGCGTGCGATATGGGCAAAACGAATGGTGGGCGTAACGGCACTCTCGTTGGGAACAGCAGTCCCCAAGGAATTGGAGCGATCATGAACCTCAACATCAGGAAGCTCATCCCCCGCTTCGTACTCCTGCTGTTCTGCTCGACTCACATCTGTCTGGCCGCGCAGATGAATGGCGAGGCCGCCCGCAACTGGCCGGTCGTGATCCGCGATACGCTGCAGCATACGGTGCTCCAGTTCTGGATTGATCAGGCCCTCGACAAAGAATATGGGGGCATCTACGGGCGCCTGAATCGTCAGGGTAAACCCACTGATTACGGCAACAAATCTGTTGTGTTGATTTCGCGCTCGCTGTGGTCGTTCTCGGAGGCATACCGTCGGTATCCCGATCCCGACTATCAGAAGATGGCGGCGGAGTGTCTGAAATTCCTTCGCGACAAAATGTGGGATCGAGAGCACGGCGGCTACTATTTCATGGTCACTCGTGAAGGCAAGATTGTTAATTCGAATAAAGAGCTCAATCCCATGTCGTATGTAATGGAGGGACTAGCCGAGTATGCACTGGCTTTTCACGACAATCAGGTGGCGACCGAAGCGCTCGACCTTTTTCGAGTCATTGATCTGTACGCGCATGACAACGACCATGGCGGGTACCGCATTGCTTTCACCGCAGATTGGCAGTTCATCAAAGACTACAAAGATGGCCCGAACGGCGCCGGTTCTTTCGGACGAAAATCCTACGACTGGCATTTGGGTCTGGTAGAAGCGTTGGCCACGCTTTATGACGTTACCGGCGATCAAAAGGTGAAGATGCGGCTCAACGAACTGCTGGACATCTTCGTCAACAGAATCATCGACTCAGAAGTCGGCTACGGCCGCTACTACTTTCATGACGATTGGAATGTCGCCGATCACGACGGTGATTCCAAGCAATGCGAATATGGTCTCGATCTGGAAGCCAGTTGGCTGATAACAGAGGCAGCGCGGCGTGTTGGTCGGCAGGAGGATGCCAAGATTCGCCGTGCCAGCCTCGCTCTCGTCGACCATGCCCTCCGCTACGGTTTCGACAAAGAGCATGGAGGTGTTTACCGCACCGGTCCTGCTACTGAACCTGCCACAAACCGAGACATGGAATGGTGGCAACAGTGCGAGGCCATGGTTGCTTTCCTCAATGCTTATCAGCTTACCGGCGATCCTAAATACTGGCAGGCCTTCGACCTGCAGGTGCGTTTTTTCATGGACCGCTGGGTCGACCACCAGTATGGAGAGGTCTACACCGCCTTGTACCATGACGGAAGAATTGATGACACCAAAGTCGATCCGTGGAAGGCTCCTTATCACGTGACGCGAGCCTGCCTCGAAATCATCTCGCGACTGGGAGGAACACTGTAACTCAGCTTACGGTAGGAAGCTTCGGTAATCTCCATCACCCAGTGATTGGGATTGTCCAGGCGGCAGTCGAATCCGTAGGAGCGGTCTGAATCGTGCTGGAACAAATATCTTCACGTTACGTCCATCCCTCCTCAGACAGAGTGTTGGAGGCTATGGCAATGCTGAGTGGGCACAATTCTGGGCACAGTGTGGAGAAAGTGAGATTGCAAGTCATGAGCGGCGATTGGCTGGAAACTCGTGCGAGGATAAGATTTGAATGGTGGGCAGTGCAGGACTCGAACCTGCGACCTCGTGCTTGTAAGGCAGACATGCGCGGCTTGTACGGTTGTTAACCGCGATAAATAATTCTTTACCCTCAACGTTTTCCCCGCTATTCTCTACCTCGGCATGGTTAATCTAGATGCATCGAAATTGCTGAGATTTGACGCGGTCGGTAGCACATCGGTAGCACGCAAGTTTAACTTTACCCGTGACCGCATCAATACCCTTCCCCTCCCGACCAACGGACAGCGCAGCTACTTCTATGACACCAAAGTCCGCGGCTTGGCTATCGCCATTACCCCGGCAGGCAAAAAGAGCTTCGTTCTCTATCGCAAGATCGCGAGACGACCGGAGCGCATTCAAATCGGCCCTTATGCCGATCTGAGCATTGAGCAAGCGCGTCACCGCGCCGAGGAGCTCAATGCTCAAATCGCTTTGGGGAAGAATCCTGGCCACGAGCGGCGGAATGTCCGCGAAGAGATGACGCTGGGCGAATTGTTTGAAACTTACCTTCAAGATCACGCTAGGCGACTAGCTAGGAAGACTTGGCGCGAAGATGTACGGCGCTTCAACCTGCATTTTCACAGCTGGCGCCTCCGCAAAATCTCTTCGATCAAACAACTCGAGGTTGTGCGGCTTCACACGCACATCAGTCGGGCGAGTGGCCCGATCGCAGCCAACCGAGCGGTTGAGATGCTGCGAAGGGTGTTCAACAAAGGCCTGCAATGGGGCTGGAAGGGTGAGAATCCAGCGGAAGCTGTCGAGCGGAATCCTGAGCGCAGCCGTGCGCGATTTCTCGACGGCGACGAGCTACCTGCATTTTTCCGGGCAGTGGCCGATGAGCCGAATGAAACGATTCGAGATTACATCTTTCTCTCACTGCTTACCGGCGCTCGCCGGTCGAACGTGCAGCAGATGCGCTGGGCAGAGATCGACTGGCAGCGAGCATTGTGGAAAATTGCGGAAACAAAAAACAATGAGCCGCTCGTGGTGCCGCTCATGCCCGCAGCCATGCGTATCCTCGATGCTCGCAAAGCGAACAATAGCCAGTGGGTTTTCCCCGGCACCGGCCGCACCGGTCACTTGGTATCGCCGAAGGGAGCATGGAAGCGGATTCTCAAGCGCGCGGCTATCACCGATCTCCGGCTTCACGATCTGCGGCGTACCCTCGGCAGCTGGCAGGCCACTATGGGGTCGAGTCTCCCGATCATCGGCAAGAGCCTTGGCCACAAATCCCTAGCAGCAACCCAGATTTACGCTCGATTAAATCTCGATCCAGTGCGCGCATCAATTGGACGTGCGACCGATGCGATGCTTCTCGCCGGCGGTGACGTGGTCGGACTCGTTACTGAAGGTAAAAAAGTGTAGATAGAGCACAGCGTTTTGGGAATGTCATTTTTTCGGGAAAATGTTAGCTGGGTGCACGAGCTTTGCGCTTTCTGCTGGTCGTGCCTCGAAGCAACTCAGGATTTCTCTCGTGCGTATCCCAGAACAAAGTTGAAGATGGAGGCATTGCTTTCGGAATAATAACCTTCAGCGCGTGGTGTTCATTGCTGACCTAGAGGGCTAATTCACACCCGAATACCACCAAAATACCGCCGCGTTACCACTTACCTACCCCGCCCAAGCGTCTTATCTTTGCTCCAGACAAACACAGCTTCACCGGAGCAAACGATGGACACCTCACTTAAGCCTCAACTATTGGATCCTCTCGCAGCCGCAGAGTTTCTCGGCCTTGATTCCGCCGGGACGCTGGCGGTGTGGCGCTGCACTAAGCGGTATGACCTGCCCTACATCAAGGTGGGGCACAAGATCATGTATGACGTAGCCGACCTGCTGGCATTCCTGGAATCGCGCAAAGTGCGCAAGATGCAAAACAGCGACGTAAGCCCACGTCTGAGAAGCTAATTCTTAGAAAAAACCTGCTGGCGAAACGGGCAGTTAGAACCAGCGGTGGAAGTAAAACATATAGACGTTAGCAGAACCATGTCGCAAACATTGACAATTACCGGTGAGCTTGATAGCCAGGTTGTAATCTGCCGTATAAACGAGCTTCAGCCGCATCCAAGCTATCTTCGACATCATCTCGCGGTTCCAGCTTCCAAACTCTCCGCCCTCGCTGAGCAACCTGATGTTGCGTTCAAAGAACCAATCGTGATCACACAAGACCACCTAATTGTTGACGGCTATGCCCGGTGGGAACTGGCAAAGCTGCTGTGTCGGCCAACCCTACAATGTATGAAGTATGAGCTGACGGACGTTGAAGCTCTTCACTGGATACTGCAGCGTCATCGCCGGTCGAGCGGTATAAACGACTTTGGTCGAATACTCCTGGCCCTCGACCTTGAACCTTCTTTGAAAGAGAAAGCACGGGAGAACCAGCGAATTGCAAGTAAGGGAGATGGTAGGTCAAATTTGACAGAAGCTGAAAAACTGGATGTCCGGTCAGAGATTGCCTCTGCTGCAGGTGTTTGTGCAGGAAACGTGACTAAGGTCAAGCAACTTATGCTAGCCGCGCATCCGGAACTCATGCAAGCACTTCGCAATGGAGAGATTCGGATCCATCGGGCGTGGGTGTGGAGCAAGCTATCACGAGAACAACAGCTAAAAAGCTTGAGGCTATATGAAAGGGGCAGAGGGATTAAAAAAACGGTACGACATCTTCTTTCCCGGCATCAGGCGAAAGGTACGCCCACCCTACTTGATTCTGCCAGTGTTCTTGAGCGCCTTTCTGCACTTGAATCCACCGAACCCCGATCCTTCAGTGTGGAAATCATAAAGGGAAATGGCAAGGCGATCTATCTCACTGAAGAATTGCTTCAGTCCCTCCCGCCCTACCAGGAGTTGATGCCGTCATGTACGACAAACCCATCAAACAAATCTTAGTAGCCACAAGAGGATACTGGGACCGCGATGAGACCCGTCCCGCGGTCCGCGAGAATTTTCGCAAAATCATCGAGTGCGGGACCCTTATCTTGGGCGCGGAAGTCTACGCTTTAGAAGACAATGAGAAGATCGTTCCGCATACTTGCAAGTCGAAAGCTTGTCCGAGTTGCGGGCACCGTGCCACGAAATTTTGGCAGCGGGATCAGTGGGCCGCGCTCCCAGATATTCCGTACGCCGGCGTCGTCTTAACGATGCCCAACGTTCTCTGGCCCATTTTCCAGCAAAACCGTCATCTTCTTCACGATCTACCCGCGCTTGGGGCGGCGGTGATACAGCAGTGGGTCAAAGCGACAAATGGCGTCCGCGTTCTTCTCATGGTGGTGCCGCACACTTTCGGCAGCCATTTGAACTTCAATTCACATCTTCACATCCTGGTCTCTGCCGGCGGCCTAAAGGAGGCGGAGGGCCGCTGGCTTGCCGGACTCCACTTTGACAGAAATGCTCTGATGCAGATGTGGCGTTTCGCGGTAATCACCTATCTCAGGGGGGCACAAAAAGCCGGGGTCCTCAGGACGAATTTGCCGGTGGAAGATCTCAGCAAGATTCTACAGACCCAATACGAACGTTGGTGGAGCATCAAGATCGACAGGTTCCACTCAAAGTTGCATTTTTTGCAGTATGCCGGGAGATACGTTCGTCGCCTGCCAATTGCCCAGCGCCGGTTTTTGAAAATTACCGGTGGAGAAGTCGAGTTTTGGACCAAGGACCGAAGGTTGAAGCGAAGGGTGATAACTCGTTATTCTATTGAGGGCTTCGTTGCAGCTTTGGCTGAGCAAGTGCCGAACCGTTACCAGCACTCCATTCGCTATTTCGGGCTGCTCGCACCCGGCGCCAAACGCCGGACATCTGCCGCTCTGTTTACTTTCCTAGGCCAGCAGAAACGTCCCCGTCCGCGGCGACTGAGTTGGAGGAACTCGCTTCGGAAGTATTTCGCTGTAGATCCCCTGATCGATAGCACCGGTAAACCGATGCGTTGGATCCGGCGGCTCAGTCCAGTCACACCGTAGCATTCGAGCAAGACCTATAACGAAAGGGGCACTTCAATTCTGGCAGCTCACGCACGTCACTCGCCCGGCCAGTATCGCAACTCTAACGACCGTCACTTCTCGCCACCTAATAAGGCTTGTGCCTGATCTGTCACCAAACAAAACCTAAGTTCTCACTCGAACCGCTCGTAACACCCTGAAATTGATTTTTGTTTTTCCTATACATCAAGCCCAGGCGGACCTCGCACACATCAATCGAGTGACTACGATGGGAGAACTCACCGCCTCTTTGGCGCATGAGATCAAACAGCCGATCACTGCGGCCGTGTTTTACTGCTTGGCTGTCCTCAATCTGATATGGTTCGCGGGAGCGCTCAAGACGACTCTGGCGGATGCTGGAAAAGACGGCTGGGGCGCTAGATTGATATTCGCAGGGACACATCGAGCCACTCCGAATATTAGAAACAGTATCATCGAAGTCTTTACCGATTCGTCTTCAAGACACGAGCGACCAACTCGTCTAATCTCGAAAGCAGAAGCTTGAGAACGGGAGACTGATTTGACGTTTTGTAGCCAAGGACTAGATCAACAGTTGGCGTTGCTCCCTTCACAGGGCGACTCGTCACCGACGAAGGGAGAAAATTCTGTGCGTAAGCAGGTAACAGCCCTACGCCGCCCGTCGAAGCTATTAAGGACATTCCCATGGCGAGGTGATCGGCCTCGTGAGCTGGCGTTATTTCGGTTCCGGATCGCTTCAGGTAATTGTCGATCACTCGACGCAGCACTGGAGCCGTGTCCGAGACGGTCACGAATGTCTCACCCGCTAGATCTCCCGGACTGATCGCGTTAAGCGCAGCGAGACGGTGGTTGCGAGGCAGGACCACAACCAAGGGTTCCTTGGCGAGAACGTGAAATGCCAGACCTGGCGCCCCTTGTTCCCGTCGAAGAAAGGCTGCATCGATTTTCCCTTTCGAAAGGCCGTCGGCAAGCAGCGGCGAGTACTGGCTCGAAATTACCACGTCGACGTTAGGCAGTTCGTGGTGCAAGATATGCAAGACTTCGGGCATCCACGTCAATTCGTGTCCAGTCAGAAAACCTATCGTGAAGCGCGGCTTGATGGGATGAGCAACCCGGCGTGCAGCTTCTATTGCCGCCTCAACCTGCGAGAGCACTGTGCGGGCGTGATCGAAAAAGGCTCGACCACCCGGTGTCAGTTCAATGCCGCGAGCACTGCGCCCAAACAATTGAGTACCCACTTCGTCCTCCAGAGCTCGAATCTGCCGGCTCAGCGAAGGTTGCGAGGTGTGCAGTTTTCGCGCGGCCACCGTCAGACTTCCAGCGTCAGCAACCGCGACAAAATAACGAAGATGTCGTAATTCCATCCCTTATCCCATGCTTGCTAGGCATCGCTCCCAGCTTAACAAAGTATGGTTCAACCGCCTAACTTAAGAATCTAAGCAGGTGGATTTGAGCTAACCCGAAGGCGGCTTGGCAATCAGCCCATGCTCAACCTGCATGGGTTCCAGGTCAGGGAGGAGCAGCTATGAGTTCACCAGTTGTTTTGATTACGGGCGCACTGACAGGCATTGGTCGTGCGACGGCGCAGGCCTTCGCAAAAGATGGAGCGCGTGTCGTTATTTCCGGCCGACACGAAGATGAGGGCCAGAAGCTTGCCACAGAACTGCGCAGTCTCGGCACGGAGGCCGAATTTGTGCTCACCGATGTACGGCATGAAGAGGAAGTCAAAAGTCTTGTCGAGAGAACCATCGCCCGTTTTGGTCGCCTCGACATTGCCGTCAATAACGCCGGCACAGTGGGCAATCCCGGTTCGGCTGCCGACGTAACCCCCGAGAGCTATCAAGCCATTTTCGACACGAATGTGCTCGGGGTGCTTCTGTGCATGAAGTACGAAATTCGGGCGATGCTTTCGCAAGGCAAAGGCAGCATCGTTAATATCTCGTCTTCCTACGGCAAAGTCGGCGGCCCGACCGCCGCAGTATATGTCGGCAGCAAACACGCCGTGGAAGGGATCACGAAGTCCGCGGCTATTGAACTGGCGGGCACCGGAATTCGCGTCAACATCGTTGGTCCCGGTCCGACGGAGACGAGGATGTTCAACCACTTTGCGGAAACGCAGGAGAACAAATCGAATTTCCTCGCGGCAAAAATTCCTACCAAGCGCATGGGCTTGCCCGAAGAGATCGCAAACGCGATCGTGTTCATTGGGTCTGACAAGGCCTCCTACATTGTTGGCGCCTCCCTGGCGGTGGACGGAGGAATGATTGCGGGCTAAGGGCCTCTCGAATGCGCGAAGTGCGGACAGGATCAGCATGCAAATACATATCCAACGGAAGAAGGTATCCAATGGCTAACGTGATGAAGAAACACAGCATCTCTTCTCAGCTAGCGCAGAAAATGGTGGATCGAGCGGTAGCGAAAGCCGGAGAACTTGGGGTCAGCGAGAACGTAGCGATTCTTGATGATGGCGGCAATCTCAAGGCATTCAGCCGGATGGATGGGGCCTCGATCCCAACCATTGAGATTGCGCAGAATAAGGCATACACAGCCCTGTTCGGCGTCTCGACGCAGGACTTTTTCAACTTTATCCAGGGCGACCCATCGCTCTTGGCCGGCCTTCCTACGCTCGCGCGTGTGGCGGCGTGGGGTGGGGGCTTTCCCATCAAGGTGGACGGAGAAATTATCGGGGCGATTGGGGTGAGCGGCGCGCCCATGGTGCAGAACGACGTCGATTGCGCGAGAGCTGCGCTAGCGCTCGTATCGGATGCGGTGGCTTAAGAGTCAGGGAACGAGTCGAGCGACAATGATCGTTTCAGAATTGTGACGGTATACGAATGCCTGCACTTCAGAACAAAACAGCACTTGTCACCGGCGCGTCGCGGGGAATCGGGCGCGCCATTGCGTCGGCGCTTGCTGGCGAAGGGGCTCACGTCCTGGTTCACTATGGCCGCTCCACACAGGAAGCAGAATCTCTCGTATCCGAGATCCAAACGAAGGGCGGACGTGCAAATGCAATCTCGGTGAATCTAGGAATTCCGAATGGCGCTCCGCTGCTGGCGAAACGGGTGCGCTCAATCGCCGGCGATCGATTGGATGTGCTTGTGCTCAACGCCGGAATCAGCAAGGCGGCACGCATCGCAGATTACACGATAGAGGATTTTGACAACCTCTTTGCGACAAACGTCCGAAGCCCCTTCTTCCTGGTGCAGCAACTCCTGCCTATTTTTGGTGAAGGTTCGAACATCATCGTGATCTCTTCGATCGGGGCCCGCGCCGTAGTTGGGAAGCCCGGCTTGGAGCACCCTTCGTTGTTGGCCTACACCTCAACCAAGGGGGCGCTAGAGACTCTTGTCAAGAACTGGGCCGCTATTCTCGGACCACGCGGCATACGAGTAAATGCTGTTGCACCAGGGGTAATCGACACGGATATGTCCAATTTTGCGAAGACCGAAGAGGGTCGCGAGGTCACGCTGGGCATGCAGGCATTGAAGCGAATCGGCACACCCAAAGACATCGCTGACGTGGTCGCTTTTTTGGCATCAGATGGTGCGCGCTGGATTACAGGTGCCAGTATTCCGGTTGATGGTGGTTCGAAGCTTTAATGAGCACTGTGAGGATCGCACTGGAAAAAACAAGAACATCGAACGTCGATTTGCAAGCGAGGAAACGAATGAGCGATTCAAATGCAAAGAAGAATAAGGCGATCGTACTGGAAGCATTCGATACCCTGTTCAATAAACGCGACTACTCGGCGGCGGAGCGGTTCTGGTCTCTTAATTACATTCAGCACAGCGCTCATATCGAGCCGGGACGCGATGGGCTCTTCAACCTCATCAAGGCCGCTCCACAGTCGCTCAAGTATGAGCCCGGCCTAATTCTTGCAGAAGGCGACTACGTCATCGTTCATGGACGGTTCTCCAACCTCGGCCTACCAGTGAACTGGATCGCGGCGGACGTGGTTCGCTTGAGAGATGGGATCCTCGTCGAACATTGGGATGTCATTCAGGACGAAGCTACCGAGCAACAGTCCAAGAGCGGGAATCCGATGTTCGGCCGCTCATTCCCGAAGTAAAGACGAGCAGAACGTCACTCAGCCCTTCTTTTTTCGGCCCAGCTAAGTTTCTTAGGACGACCTGCTCAAACTAAGCAATCTAAGCAATCGAAGTATTGACGGTTTGACCACCTCAATCCTGGTGCTTTGAGGCAGAATTCTTGAGTAGCTCTGCCACGGTCTTCAATATCTCGCGCGAAAGCGACTCATCCGATACGGCGCGGGCTAGCGACATGGCTCCGATAAGCGCACTGAAAGTCAAGATCGCCCTCGATCTTGCCGCACGTTTGTCCTTGCCTGGCAGCAACCCGGTAATCGACCCAAGGTCTTTCTGGACCTGTTCAGAGGTGAGGGCGCGGGTCCGCTTATCGCTGCGCGCGATTTCCGGTGCCAGCGCGCTGAAGGCACAGCCTGTTCCTGGACTCTTACGGTGTGCGTCGCTCAGATAGTCGTCGATCAGCTCTGCGTAGGACACCGGCGGCCCACCGGCTGCGGCGGTGTCCACGCGACGCTGCCAATCGCCGAACGCAGAGCTAACTGCTTCGGCGGTTGCAACTGTGTCAGTTTGTCGAGCACAGGCGCGAATGGTTGGATGTCTTTTTCAGGCGCGCATCCGATGAGCAGGTGCCCCCAATGACGTTCCCTGATGCAATAAGCATCCGAGAACGTTTATGTTCTGTCCGACGTTCATGTTCTCTGCGGCATTGACGTTTTGACTCGCTTGCAGGCTGTCAGAGACGGTTACATTACCACTCATTTTCCGTACGGCAAAGCCGTCGACGTTATCATCCATGCCCACTTGCGTTAGCATCATTTGTCGGTTCGCAGCAGATGCGGATCGCAGGAGATGCGTAGAATTCTGGGTTTCATACCCAAACTAAACGTCAGCCACGTCGATTCAGATTTGGCTTGTGCCAAAACAAGGTGTTCTGATTCAAGGTGTTTACGAGCCTAGCAATGCGACTTCCTCCAAAGACAGCTTCAATCCTTTTTTTAGTTCCGATGACCGTGCAGTGGAGAAGCCGCTGTCATCGTAAACGCTTGATTGCAGTTTTGGCTGGAATGGATGATTTGACATCACTGCGGCTCTCATACTCAACCCCGCCGGGTGGGAACTGGTGCGGCAACGCACTGCGGTTTAACTCCAAAGAAGAAGCGGAGGAATACGGTCGCAATCTCTACAATCGGTGGTCGGCGGTCAAGGAATGGAACGTTGTGGGGGTACCCGATGAGTGAAGGCTTTGCCGACCGATTTACCAATCGGCTCTCGATAACGAGGGGAGGGCATACCACCAACACTGGGCAAAAGCGTAGAATTAACCATTCTCAAAAGGGGACATTGACATGAGAAGAAAACAGAACGGCAAGCTGGCAGCACTTCGTACTAGCCGTAAGCTGTCACTGCGCGACATCTCAAAGAAGACTGGCATCTCGCTGACGCGTCTGTGGAACATCGAGCAGGGCAACCATGTCCCGAAAGTGGACGCGGCTATAAAGCTGGCCCGCTTTCACAACACCACCGTCGAAAGACTGTTCGCGTAAACGGGTACGAAATGTTGGCGAAAAGGAAACTTATCGAGTCCAGCCACGAGGGGGCATCACCGTATCGCAAGACGACATCAACGCGCTGAACGACCTACGTCACCTACTTCCTGTGCAGTGCGCCCACTACAGCTACTAACCCGGTGCCGAGGTCAGTTGGCATTTAGGATCCCCTAACTCCATGAGGCATTTACCCTTGTGCCCGTACCAAGCGGCTTCGTTTCGCACCTTGGGAGTCATTACGCACACGGTCGAGAATTGTGAGAGGGGGTGAATGGAGAGGTCGGCTAAGACGCTGGCGGAGGAGGTCGTGCTTGTGGATGCGCTCATGAGGATATCCTTTCGAACTGAATCGGATGCGACGGGAGGCATTACAGCAGAACATAGTATAAGCAGTCTTTTTCTGTTTGAGGGCATGGCAGACGTCTATCATCGCGGTTAGCGGGCGACTGCAGCTCGGCCGAAATCCGTGCTCTCTCAGCACTTTGAGAAGGTATTCTCCGCCACGCAACTCCGGCGCTCGCTATCGCGAGGCAAGCGCAAAGCAGCATGATCAGTCGAAAACTAAAGATGAACGCCTCGGCCACGGCGGAACGAATAATCGCGGCGGTCTGTGGAGCCACACTAGAGGGTGCATCGAGGCTGCCGAGTCTGGCTACATTCGATTCAAGCTCGTGAACGATGTCGGCATTGATGTTCAGACCGGCGAGCGAATCTCGCAGTGAGTGTCCAAAGGCTGACGCCATGACAGCGCCCAGGACCGCGACTGCCAATACACCCGCGACTCGAGCCACAGCATTATTGATTCCCGATGCTGTGCCTGCACGTTCCGGCTCGACCGAGTTCATGACCACGGTGGTTAAAGGCGCGACGCTGATGGCCATGCCCAGCCCTAGAACGATAAAGGCGGGGAAAAATGTGGTCCAGTAATTCGCCTGCACATTAGGTACAGCGAAAAGAAGAAAACCCGCCGCAGCAATCAACGGACCCACAATGAGCGGGATCCTCGGACCGTAGCGGGTTATGAGCCCTCCGGACCAGCGCGATAGAGAGAATATAAGCAAAATAGTTGGTAATACGGCGGCCCCAGTCGCAGTGGCCGAGTACTTCTGTATCTGAATCAAATTCAAGGGAAACAGGAAAAAGAAAATGCCCAAGGCGGCGTAAAGAAATAGCGTTAGTAGATTTGCGCCGCTGAAGCTTGCAGATCTAAACAGCTGCAGTGGGACCATTGGTGCCCTGACGGTCTTCTCGACGAATAGAAAAAGAACAAGTGATCCAAAGCCAGCAATCAAACTGCCGATTACCCGAGGATGCGTCCACCCAAGGATTGACAATTCCAGGAATCCATACACCAGGGCAGCCAAGCCAAGAGTCGCGATCGCGGCACCCCACCAATCGACACTTCTTGTATCGGAACTGCGGGATTCCGGCACATGCCAGATCGAGATAACAAGAACAAGAGCAGCCAGAGGAACATTGATGAAGAATATCCAGTGCCATGAAGCCTGTTCGATCAGCCATCCCCCGAGAACCGGGCCCAGGGCAGTCGTCATGGTTGTGAATCCGGCCCACGTCCCGATCGCTTTACCGCGAGATTTTTCGTCAAAGGATGCGCTGATGATCGCGAGACTGCTGGGTACGAGGAATGCGGCAGCGATCCCCTGGACGGAGCGCCACACCAACAGGCTTTTGATGCTTGAGGAGAAACCACAGCCGGCGGAAGCAACTGCGAAAGAAGCAACACCCACCAAAAACATGGATCGACGGCCCAAAGAATCGCCCAGCGCGCCGCCGACCAGGATCAGTGCAGAAAGAAATAGTCCATAAGATTCAATGACCCATTGAACATCCACCACAGTAGCGTGAAGGTTCGATTGCAATGCAGGCAAAGCTACATTGACGACCGTGCCATCGATGAACGCCATGCTCGAACCAAGAATCGTGGCCGCAAGCACCCACGGGCGCGATTTCTCCACACAAGGCGCGGCTAAAGCTCCGGCCCGGATCACTGCTTCATCGCATGGCTGTTTCATCTCGAATCTGGATGCTTATGGCGAGTTCGCCTGCTCCGTGACACACCTTGCAAAGATGTCCTTTCCCGTCCGTGCGGGTTCCATGACAACGAGGGCAAGGCCTAGCTGCATTGCAGAAAGCATAAATATCACCTGTATCGATCATACTCTCGGATTGCTGGTAGAACTCACGGCGAGAGTGTAAATCCGCACACTTCACAACGTTGTAACCGACGTGGAATGGACTTGCACTTGATGATGGGGCGTTCCATTCGTGAGACCCAAGAGTCTATTGGTTGACTTCACAGCAGAAT